>CAZXHO010000033.1:0-13119 GCA_964640365.1 uncultured Sangeribacter sp.
GAATGATGGTGAAACATAAACTTCTCGACAAAGGGATTGTAAGATAATTCCACGTTTTAATGATGGTCCGCTCTTGTCTCAAAAAAAATGCCTTTTGGAATAATGCCTCCTCCGGCATCGTGTTCATTTGCGCACTTTTTTTTTATTGGCTAACTGTTGATCATTCCGCTTCATATTGGGATTGTCCGGAGTATATTACTTGTGCATCCAGACTGGAGATAGGGCATCCACCGGGTAATCCGATATGGATGCTTGCCATGAGATTTGTAACAATCCCTTTTCCCAATCATCTTCATCCCATTGTTATAAACCTAAGCAGCGGTATTTTTATGGCATTGGCAGCTTTCTTCCTGTCAAGAGTGATTTTTATGCTTTCGACAGGAATCTTTAAAAGTTTTGCCAAATTAAAACATACCAATCATTCAATAAAACTGTTTTTCCCTTTTCTCGCCTCACTTTCAGGAGGACTGGCTTTTGCTCTATGCGATTCTGCATGGTTCTCTGCTGTAGAAGCAGAAGTTTATGCCATGTCGGCATTCCTTACATCCCTAATGGTCTGGCTGATGCTTCGTTGGGCTGTTATTGAGGATGACAACAGAAAGCTACGCATCATTCTCCTTCTGGCTTATCTTACAGGTCTCTCGCTCGGTGTGCATCAGCTTAACTTACTGTGTATACCTGTACTCGCGCTTATTTATTCTCTCAGCAAATTTAAAGGCAAAGGAGCCTTATGGCGTGTGATTCTTGCCGTTCTGATTTCTTTTGGTGCAGTGGCATTGATTCTTACCGGAATTATGAACGGCACACTCTCTTGGGCTATGGAGCTTGAACTGTTTGCGGTAAATAGGTTGGGAATGCCGTATTTCTCGGGAGCACTTCTTTATCCCGCTCTGTTGACAGCAGTGGCGATAGGCGCTCTGATAGCTATACGAAGTAAAAATATTCTCTTAGCAATCCTTCTATTCTTGTTTATCTGGCTTTCGGGATTATTTATTTATACTTCAAATTTTATTCTCGGTGGCATTTTATCATTGGCAGCCACGATTGGTATAATCTGGATATTCAAGCAGAAACGTGTATATATTGAGTCTTTCATCTGGGGAGTTTCTTTTATTCTTATCGGGTATTCATCTTTTGCGCTAATACTCATCCGGGGTTATGTATCACCTCCGATGAATGAAGCTAATCCTACAACAATATTTGCTCTTTCTTCTTATATTGCCCGCGACCAGTACGGATCAAAACCTCTTCTTTATGGAGCAACACCGTATAGTATTCCTATGATGGAAGAAAGATGGGAAACCGGTAAATATTTCCCTGATTATTCCCGCTACGTTCTGAAGAAAGGAAAACCAAAAAGATATGTGGCACTCGCAGATCCACGGATAAACCACAGGAGCAGGATGGTATCAGCAACAGACTCCGCAGAAAATTTGGAGATCATCAATAATGGCAAGAAAGGTTATCTTCTGAGCGATTATGCTTTCACCCGAGTCACGACTCCGGAACTTGATATGTTTTTCCCGAGAATAACCGGAACATCAGCTTCCGACATCAACAGCTATGAGGAATGGGTGGGAATGTCGAAAGAGACAATGAACCGTGTCCGGGTGTCAGAAGCCATTGACTCAGACGGGAATTATGTTAACAAAGTTGGGTTTGATGGGGAAAGAGGAGAAAAATATTCCTACAGACCTACCTACTGGCAAAATCTTAAGTTCTTTCTCTCATATCAATTGGGCTACATGTATTTCCGTTATCTTTTGTGGAATTTTGTAGGACGCCAGAATGACATGCCATCTACGGGAGAAATTGACCATGGTAATTTTATAACGGGCATTCCTTTTATAGATTCAGCTATGCTTGGAGACCAATCGGCAATGCCCATGAGCGCTTCATACGACAATCCGGGACGTCACAATTATTTCGGCATTCCTTTCATCATAGGAATGGTCGGCTTTTTCTTTCTCTTTTCCAATCATAAAAATCTCAGGAAGATTCAGGCTATCGTGACCATGCTGTTTTTTATGACAGGGCCGGCAATAGTTAACTATCTAAATCAAGATCCGGGAGAACCTCGTGAACGAGATTACTCTTTCTTGGGCTCGTATATGGCTTTTGCGATATGGATTGGTATTGCTTTTATAGCTGTAGGTATTTATCTGATAAAACACGGACTGGTTAAAAAATGGACACTCATGGGAGTATCTTTGTGCGCACTCGGCATTCCTGTACTCATGTGTGTGGAAAATTTTCCTGACCATGATAGATCCGGACGTTCCGAACCATACAGATTTGCCTCAAATTTACTATTATCAGATACTCCGGCGATCATATTTACGCAAGGGGACAATTTCACTTTCCCTATGTGGTTTTCACAAGAGGTCATGAATATCGGAAGCTCTCATACTGTCATTGATTTATCTTATTTTGCAGTTCCGGAATATGTAGTAAATTTAATGAAACAGGGGAAACGTGGCTTAAGCCTCACTGCTTCGGAAGCCGACATTGCATACGGTGCTTTTGCTTATACAAGAATTGCGCCCGATGCCGATACTATCCCCGTCTCTCCAATGGTGATGCTAAAGGAATTATATGATGCAAAGGAGACTGCACCGGTGATCCGCCATAGAAAAATCCTACTTCCGGGAAACAACGATTCCGATTCCTTGATAGTCGATCTACGAAGCATGTCAAATGGCTCTTCCCTACTCCCTTTCAGAAAGCTAATGCTCTTGGATGTCATAGCTACCAACCTTGCTTCTGAAAATCCAAGACCGATATACTTCTTGGCATCTTTACCGAAGGATGCTTATAAGGACTTGCTTCCTGCAATCAAAAGATTGCCGTTTGTATTAGCATATGAACCCGGAATGTCTGATTCAGCTCACTTAGCCGGAATTAGGGAGATGGCAAAGATTCCTATAGAAAGAGAAAACGGAGTGGAAACCGCTTATATAGATCCCGTTATAGCGGATCAATATCGCCGTCAACGCGGAGAATTGATTATAGCCGGTAGAAATCTGATGGAAGCTGGAGACACAGCCGGTGGAGCCCGGGTAGTGGTAAAAGCTGCAACGTTATATCCTTACAAGAAGATTTCTCCGGGTTCCTTTACTTTATCAGACACTACTTTTCATGAAGGAATAGAATTTGTAATGCTTATGAACAAGTGTGCACCAGCATTAAATAACCCGGAATTGGCTGAATTGGCAGAAGAAACACTCGATATGATGCTGGAAGAGTCTTTGGCATGGCGTCTTTATTATCATCGTCTGCCCAAATCAAGGCGACAATCCGTATCGAATCAGACACGCAGATTTATTTCTATCATACCCAAGCTCAAGCAACTCAAGTCTGACTTGGCGAAAAAAACTGAATGAACAACCAGTTCACTATCTGAAATAACAATCAAATCAATATTCACAAAATGAAACCATTATTTATCATCGGATATATGGGATGTGGAAAAACCACTTTTGGAAAAGCCCTTTCCGCTTCAACCGGCATAAATTTCATTGATCTCGATTTCTACATTGAGCAACGCTATCATGCGACAGTTCGCGAGATATTTGATAAATACGGAGAAGAAGGATTCCGAAAGATTGAGAAGGAAATGCTCCATGAAGTAGCCGATTTTGAAGACACTATAATTTCGTGTGGTGGAGGCACTCCCTGTTTCTTTGATAATATTGATTTCATGAATAGCCACGGCACTACCCTATGGCTACAGGCAAGCCACAGCTCCCTTTTCTCCAGATTAATCAGAAAGCGTGAGAAAAGACCACTCCTCGCCGGAAGGACTGACGGTGAAATAAAGCTTATTATTTCTGAACAGCTTGCGAAAAGAGAACCATTTTATTCCAAAGCCCAACTGGTGTGGAAAGGTGATTCTCTGGAAGACAAAAGACAGATTAATGACAATATCGCAGAATTTTTATCCATCCATCCTATGATTAAAAAACAAAGATGAATTTTGCGTGATTTAAATCATTTTACTAATTTTGTGGATAGTTGAAGCTTCGGTAGCAGGATTGATTGCCGATAGCCGGTTTGGAGCAATCCTTTGACCGCGATACACACTATAAACACCTATATCCCTCTGACCATGACAGGCAAAGAAAACAAAAAGACAATAGAACTCGATCCCATGCCACAGACGGCGGTGAAAGAGGAATCAACTAAGTCCCTGACACTCGGCTTAATCGGAAACTATGCTGATACAGACGAGACCCGTTTCCTCCTCACTCCCGAGGGATGTGGGCTCCTTACCTCATCCAATATAAGAATTCTTATGGAAAAGGGGGCGGCAACCGACATCAGTTTCCCGGACTCCGCCTATAGTGAATTCGGAGTGAAGATAGTGAGCCGTGAGGAAGCTCTATTGGCAGACGTTGTGCTTTCCTACCAGCCTCTTCATGCAAAGGATATAAAGAAGATGAAGAAAGGAGCCACTCTGTTTACTATGATGGGTGCCGCTCTTTTCGAACCTTCGGTGGTGAAAGCTCTCTTGGAACGCCATATCACATCCGGCTGCTTCGACAATATGGTGAGCTATAACGAAGAACCGGTATTCGCCAATATCATTGATGAGATAGACGGACGCGGAGCCGTAATATATGCACAGGAATTCCTTTCTTATGTAGGGGGTGGCAAAGGTGTTCTTCTTGCCGGAGTTGCAGGTATTAATCCCTGTGAAGTATTGGTGATCGGAGACGGAACCACTGCCTATTCAGCTGCCAAGGCGGCAATGGCAGCCGGAGCCTACGTCACTCTGATGAATAATGATATTTCTGCACTTCAGGTTGCAAAACAAATGTGTGGCGACAAACTGAATACTATCGCCATCCATCCCAGAGTGCTGTTTAACAAGGTCAAGAGTGCGGATGTAATCCTTATCGGTAAATGTACCAGGCAGTTCGAATTCCCAAAAAAATTATCTGTCGCATTAAAGGATTCCGTTTACGTTCTTAATTTTGATGAAACCCATCCGTCAATTTCCGTACCACGCACTGTGGCAATGGCTCTTTCCAATGTATTGGTGAATTTCTTTAGCGACGCTCTTATGAAGGGTGGAATTGCAACAATGATTGCCACGACGCCGGGAGTACAATGCGGAATTGTGACTTATGACGGTAAACTTGTTGATAAGCTTGTGGCATCTGTGCTGAATATGCCAAGTGTTGACATAAAAGTAATGATTGCAGCTACAAACTGATTGAGTGTTTTGCCGGTTTTGAAATTGAAAATCGGATATGAGCGAGTCACGTACACTTATTCACATTCTTTCTGCCAACCGTTGGGGTGGCGTAGAACGGTATGCCCTCGACATATGTAAGCATTTTATAGCTAAAGGGTGGAATGTGGCAGCCGTGACACGGGATGCAAAGGCTATTGACACTTTTTTTGAGAAAGAGGGTGTCAAGCTTATGCATGCTCCGTTTGGAGGAATGTTTGATATCACTTCTGCACGTATGCTCGCTAAAGTATTGAAAAAAAGTCCCCATAATAGCGTAACCATCCATGCACATGGGTTTAGAAATGCTTTCACGGCTTTATTGGCAAGGAAATTTGCCAAACGTAAGGACGTAAGAATAATTACCACCCGACATAAGGTGAAGAAAGGGATAGACTCGTGGCTTTTCAGAAGAATTTACCGTAATCTTGATGCAATAATATGTGTGTCGCAACTGGCGGCAGACAGGTTTACATCCACTTGGCATAACCGGCCGCTACCTTTTAAACGGGATAGATTGATTGTGCTTCACAACAGCCTTAATCTTGCTCAGTCTCCCGAAATAGTTACGGATAAAAAGGGTCCGGTTTGTGCAATGTTCCACGGTCCTCTGATTCCCGGCAAAGGATTGGAAACCCTTATTGACGGTATGGCTGTGCTTAAAGGAGAAAGATTCCGGCTTAAAATTGTGGGAAGCGGAACATCCGATTATGTTGATAAACTCAGACGCCGTGCCATTACACGTGGAGTGATGGATAAAATTGATTGGATAAAACACTCCATCGATCCGATTAATCTAATTGAGGAATCTGACTTCGGTGTGCTCCCTTCACATCTTGAAGAGGCTTTCGGCCTTGCGAATATTGAATATATGGCATGTGGAAAGCCACAGGTGTGTTCCTCTAATGGCGCACAGCCTGAATATATCACGGATGGAAGAGAAGGATTCCTTATTACACCGGGAAGCACTGCACAATTGGCGAATGCCATGCGAAAGCTCGCCACTGATTCTGAACTCAGAACAAGAATGGGATCCAGAGCTTTAGACTCTTTTCAAAAGAATTTGTCTTGGGATAAATTCAGTAATCGACTTGAGAATATATACACAGGTAAAAATACGTCGCAAATCTAATCTCTCCCTATGGAAATTACATTTGCGACGTATTTGATTTTATGTGACCGATATTAATGGGCGTCAAGCCAATTTTCTGCAACGCCACAGGATGCCGTCAGAGTTACAGTACCCTTATAGGCTCCTTCCATTCCCTCTACAACTATCTTCTGAAGTTCTGGAAGTTCATCAGGGACAACATCGAAATTCAATTCATCGTGCACCTGCATGATCATCTTTGATTTCAAACCTTTCTCACGCATTTTACGGGATATTTCTACCATGGCGACTTTTATAATGTCTGCCGCACTTCCCTGAATAGGAGCATTAATGGCATTTCGCTCTGCATAACCTCTAACCACAGGATTCTTGCTGTTTATATCCGGCAGCCGGCGCTTGCGGCCCATTCGCGTCACAACATATCCATGCTCGCGTGCCAATTCTACAGAATCACTCATATACTTGTAAATGGTAGGGAACGTTTCGAAATAGTTGTCGATCAACTGTTTTGCATCTCCACGAGGAATGCCGAGCCGAGAAGAGAGACCAAAAGCAGAAATGCCGTATAATATTCCGAAATTTGCAGTCTTGGCATGGCGCCGTTCATCAGCCGTAACATCTTTTCTATCTTTGTGATAGATTTTGGCAGCTGTTATGGCGTGAATGTCATCTCCTTTATGGAATGCTTCAAGCATAGTTTCATCTTTTGCAAAATCAGCCACAAGACGCAATTCTATCTGGGAGTAATCTGCTGATAGGAATAGATGGCCTTCATCAGGAATAAAGGCACGTCTTATTTCACGTCCTTGGTCTTCGCGCACAGGAATATTCTGCAGATTTGGCGAAGAAGAAGATATTCTACCCGTAGCTGTGACAGTCTGATTATAAACGGTATGTATTTTACCTGTGGCTGGATTGATGGCTGCAGGAAGTGCCGTAAGATAGGTGGTGAGAAGTTTCTTAAGCTGACGGTATTCGAGAATTTTGTTTACAATGGGATTTTTAACCGCTACTTTCTCAAGCACATCTTCGCTTGTGGAGTACTGTCCTGTTTTTGTTTTTTTAGCCTTAGGATCAAGTTGAAGCTTATCAAAGAGTATCTCCCCGACTTTTGCGGGAGACCCAACATTAAATTCCTCTCCTGCGAGCTCGAATATTTCTTTTTCAAGCTCTGAGAGCCTCGCTTCAAGACTCTTGGCAGCATCGTTCAGTGCCTCAACATCAATGCGTACGCCGGCTATCTCCATCTCTGCGAGCACGGAGGCAAGGGGCAATTCTACATCACGTAAAAGTTTTGTCATTCCCTCTTTCTCTATCTCTTCCTCAAGAGGAGCCTCAAGACTCAACGAAATTGCCGCCTGCTCGCATGCCCATGCAGCGGTTTCCTCTAAAGAAGCCGGCTGAAGCTTAGATCCTCTTTTAACGGTCCAAACCGGATCCGGCAGCATCGTGTAGTTCAAATATAGAGACGCAAGAGTATCCTGAGTATGGCGCATTTCAGGTTGTAGGAGATAGTGAGCCAAAGAAATATCTGCATAATTCACCAAGGCCGGTGCATTATCATTACGAAGACGGTGAGCAAGTACATAATCTCTTTTTGATTGTGAGGTAACCTTGCGAATATCTTTTCTTGCCATGAGATCAAGAACACCGGCAATTCCATCTTCATTTTCAGCTGGAACGTATTTCCCTTCCGTTTCTGACACGGCCACAGCTATGCCTTTAATCAAAGCAGTCATATCGTTTTCACCGTCAGCCACTACACATATGCCACAACGTGACAAATAAGCTGTTTCTGATATCAGGGAATCTACCTCTTCTTGACTGCTTAGTATTTTCCATTTCACTGGCTGTTGCGTGGACGATGGCTTATCTTTATTTATATTATCCGAGTTTTCTTCTTCTCTAAAATCGAATAACGATGACGGGAAGCCACCTGTAGTCTCTTTAGGCTTTTCGGAATCAAGGCGTTTTGCAACTCTGTCGCGCAATGACTTGAATTCAAGTTCCTTGAAAATAGCAAATAGCTTGTCTTTATCCTCCTCTTTACGTATCAGGTCATCAGGCTTCTCTTCCACCGGAACGTCCGTACGGATCGTTGCAAGAAAATAGGAATCACGAATCTGTTGGGCATTTTCCTCTATTTTCTTTTTCAATGCACCTTTAAGTTCATCCGTACGTTTAAGCAGTTCTTCAACACTTCCAAAGTCCTGTATAAGTTTAACGGCTGTCTTTTCTCCGACACCCGGGCAACCGGGAATATTGTCTATCTTGTCTCCCATAAGAGCAAGCAAGTCGATAACTTGCGAGGTTCGCTCTATTCCGTAACGGGCGCAAACCTCCTCTTCTCCCCGCAATTCAAAATCCTGACCGCGGTAAGAGGGTTTATACTGTAACACGTTGGGGCTTACAAGCTGTCCGAAATCCTTATCAGGAGTCATCATATAGGTTGTAAAACCTTCCTTTTCGGCTTTCCGTGCCATAGTTCCGATAACATCGTCTGCCTCGAAACCCTCTACTTCGAGAATGGGAATGTTGTAAGCTTTGATAATTTCCTTTATAAAGGGAATGGAAAGTTTTATGTCTTCAGGAGTTGACTCTCTCTGTGATTTGTAGGAAGCATCGGTCTCGCTTCTGAAAGTAGGACCCTGAGGATCGAAACAAACAGCGATATGCGTAGGATTTTCTTTCCGGATAATCTCTTCGAGGGTGTTGACGAAGCCGAAGATTGCTGACGTGTTGAAACCACCCTGTGTGAGGCGGGGCATCTTTATAAGGGCATAGTAGGCGCGAAATATCAGCGCATATGCATCCAATAAGAACAGACGTTTTTCGTTCATGGCGACAAATTTTCCGCTAATTTAGCAAATTAATCCTGATTGAGTGCCGTTGTTGAATAGATTTTATTAATTTTGCACCTGATTAGCATGTCTGTGCGGGTTGCAGAGGCATTCTTCTTAGATATGGGTCTAAATATGGATCAGCTGAACGTAATTCAAATAAGGCTTCAAAACGAGCTGCGCGAGATGAACGCCATTATTCACCGGTCGTTGAACACTTCAAACGAACTGATGAATCAAGTGGTGACAAACTATCTTACTGTTAAAGGGAAACAGATACGCCCGATAATGGTGATTCTCAGCGCAAAGCTTTTCGGCAATGTCAACAAACACGTTCTTCACGCCGGGGCAGCGTTGGAAATGCTACATAATGCCTCGCTGATTCATGACGACGTGGTAGACGAAACGGAATTGAGACGTGGAAGGTCTACCGTCAATTCTATCTGGGGGAACCATATCGCAGTTCTTGTGGGCGATTATTTTACTTCAAATGCCCTATCTGCCGGCATCCGAACCAATAATATTGAAATTATTTCTGCTCTCTCAGAACTTGGCAGAGAACTCTCGCTCGGGGAAATCGACCAGATTTGTAATGCACGCGACCATCATTTTGATGAGGAAAGCTATATCTCTATGATTCGCAAGAAAACTGCTTCCCTATTCATGAATTGCGTGAAGATGGGAGCAGAGGCGGCAGGTGCCGTTAGCGACCAATATTCCCCCCTTGTGGATTATGCAGAACAACTCGGATTATGCTTTCAGATTAAGGATGATATTTTCGACTATTACGATAGTCAGGAAATAGGTAAGCCCACAGGGAATGATCTGCGCGAAGGGAAGGTGACAATGCCACTCCTCTATGCCATAAATCATGCACCGAAGGAGGAGGCTGAACCCATGAAAGAGCTTTTGAAGCGTGGAAACCTGTCGGATGAAGAAATAACGGTGTTGATTGATTTTGCCAAAAGACACGGTGGAATTGAGTATGCCTACAACCGCATGAACGAAATGCGGAATAATGCCGAAAAATACCTTGCTAACTATCCCGATTCAGACTGGAAACAGTCTTTCCGCGATCTTTTCGATTATATAATCTCACGTGACAGATAATCCGGATGCTCCGACCTTTTTTATATCCGGATATTCCCGAGGCAGGGTGCGACGAAGCAGGCAGAGGATGTCTGTGCGGTCCTGTAAGTTGTGCAGCCGTTATTCTTCCCCGTGATTTTGAATGTCCCGAGCTTAATGACAGCAAACAGCTGACGGAGAAAAAACGAAATGAACTGCGGCCGTATATCGAGTCTCGGGCTCTGGCATGGGCAGTGGTTATGGTAGAGGCAGAAGAAATTGATAAAATAAATATTCTCAACGCTTCGATAATTGGAATGCATCGGGCTCTGGACCGTCTGAAGGTTAGACCGAAACATATTCTCGTGGATGGGAACCGCTTCAAACCATATACGTCACCGGTTGGAGGAGCGGCAAATTCGAATGAAAGTGCATTAGACGGAGAAGGAATTATAATTCCCCATACCACCGTTGTTAAGGGAGATGCAACGTTTATGTCAATAGCAGCTGCTTCTGTACTCGCTAAGACACACCGTGATGAACTTATGGAACGCCTCGCTAAAGATTATCCGGGATACTCATGGGAGGTGAACAAAGGTTACCCAACAAAGGCTCACCGACTGGCATTAGCCAAGCTCGGGCCTACCCCACTCCACAGAAAATCATTTCGCCTTATCTGATTTTATTTTTCATATTTATTCGCACATGTGGTTCATTGATGCTCTGAGACATACTCCCGCATTGGCTGTATTCCTGACAATAGGAATAGGATTCTGGCTGGGTAAACTTAAATTTAAAGGAATTGCACTTGGCACGGTCACTTCTGTGCTGATTGTAGGTGTGATTGTAGGTCAACTTGACATTAATGTCGGTGGTCCGCTGAAGACAGTGTCATTCCTTTTGTTTCTTTTTTGCATAGGTTACAGTGTGGGTCCACAGTTCTTTAAATCCTTAAAAGGTGACGGACTTAAGGAAGTGTTGTTTGCCGTGATCGTGTGTGTGCTTATATTCGGAACAGCTCTTGGTGTTTCTTACTGGCTCGGACTGAATCCGGGACAGGCGGCAGGCATGATGGCGGGGGCTTCGACGGCTTCACCTGTTGTAGGGGCAGCCGAAGATACTGTACAGTCGTTGTCAGCCGATCCGCATGCCATTAAGGATATGGTCGATGCCATCCCTGTGTGTTATGCCATGACTTATGTATTCGGGACACTGGGAGCAGTTTGGCTGCTTGGATACGTAGGACCGGCTATGATGGGCGGACTTGATAAAGTTAAGGCAATGACTCGTGAACTTGAAAAGACACTTAGCCCCGCTGATTCAGGTAATAACCCTTCCAGCTTTACGGCATGCCGTCCCGTTGCGTTCCGCGCCTATGCGGCGGTAGGAGATTGGATGTCGCAACCAAGAACTGTGGCTGAACTTGAAGCTCAATTTGCTTCCACAGGTAGAAGGTTGACCGTAGAGCGTATCAAGTATGCATCAAATAATGAAAGGATTGACAATGTGACTCCGGAAACTCTTATTCATCGGAATGATATTGTTGTACTCGCAGGACGCCGGGAAATGATAGTAGGGAACGACAGTTGGCTCGGGCATGAGGTGCCGGGGGTAGAACTGCTTAATTTCAGGGTTGAGGATGTCGACGTCACGGTATCAAAGCATTTTAAAGAGACAACCGTTCATGCTCTCATGGAAGAAGAATGGATGAATGGAGTCGACATTAAGAGAATCGTGCGCGATGACAAACCGGTGAATCCTCTTGATGGAGTAACGATTAAACCCGGGGATGTGGTTGAATTAGTGGGAATGAAAAAATTTCTTGACAAAGCTTCCCATGAAATAGGATATGCCGATCCACGAACTTTGGCAACCGACTTCGTTTTTATCGGTCTCGGAATATTGCTCGGAGGATTGTTGGGAGCGATTGCTGTGAAGATCGGTGCTGTGTCAGTAAGTCTGGGAGCAAGTGGAGGAGCCTTGGTATCAGGTTTGATACTGGGATGGTTGCGTGCCAAAAGACCGGTTTTCGGTTCAATCCCAAAAGCATCATTATGTGTTTTCAACAATCTTGGACTAAACATGTATATAGCAGTAATTGGTATAGCGTCCGGACCCTCCTTCATAAGTTCCTTCAATGAAGTTGGACCCAAGATTTTCGTTGCCGGGCTTATAGTAACACTGGTTCCATTATTTCTTGCCATACTGATTGGTCATAGGATCTTCAAGTTTCATCCTGCCGTAACACTTGGTTGCTGTGCGGGAGCTCGAAAAACCACCGCCGGACTCGGAGCAGTTCAAGAGCGCCTTGGCAGCTCAGTACCCGCCCTTGGTTACACCATCACCTATGCCGTCTCCAACACCCTCCTGATAATCCTCGGCATCGCCCTCGTCATCCTCACCAGCCTCTAACCCCCATCCTTCCCCTACAACTACTTCAATTCTTTTGGTAAGAATCTAATAATCTGAGCATATCATTCCAGCTATACGACCCTAAACCAATATGGTTATCAGTGAATACCAAAACAGATTTACTTGTTAAAGCCAATGCAAGGCTATCAGTGAATACCAAAACAGATTTACTGGTTGAGGTTAATGCAAGGTTATCAGTTTATCTTGTAGAAAGGGAGGGACGAAAAAACATCGTAAATTAAAAAACGGAATAGAAAATTTGCAAGAGCCGAAAAAACTTCTTAACTTTGCACCACATAAACGCCCTAAACTACAAAAAGCGGAAGACGCTACAACAAAAAGCGATGAAGCTACAAAAAAAGCGGAAGACGCTAAATAAATAAGCCAAAGGCGAAACAGAGCAAAGCCCAGGTGGCGGAATGGTAGACGCGCTCGTTTCAGGTGCGAGTGCT
>CAZXHO010000034.1:0-12993 GCA_964640365.1 uncultured Sangeribacter sp.
GGACTCCCTGATTATGAGTCAGGTGCTCTAACCAACTGAGCTATGGGACCCCGCGTTTTGCGAGTGCAAAATTAGATACTTTTTCTTAAATTTCCAAATTTTTCTTGTTTTTTTATGGTTTTAATGTTAATTTTGTTTTTAGTCCCTTGCTCTCCAATGGATTAATCTTTCACTTTTTATTGATATCCACCTATTTAAGGAAGGTATCTGTTCCGAACCATTGTTTTACTCATGCGACAAACTCTTCAGAAACTTCGCAATTCCTTGCGCCCGATTTATGGTAATGGGGAAACAGAAGCCATAATTCGTATCCTTTTCCATTACCTCAAAGGATGGAACACTGTTGATATGATGATCCATGAATCCGAACCTCTTTCTCCTTTCGTTAAAAGTGAAGTTGACAATATCCTCGAGCGACTTCTCAAGCATGAGCCAATCCAATATATTACCGGCGAAGCACGATTTCATGGCATGGAACTTAAAGTCACTCCGGATGTTCTCATTCCTCGACCCGAAACTGATGAACTCGTTGATATTATATTGGCAGACAATGAAAACCGGGAGGACTTAAGAGTGCTTGATGTGGCAACCGGTTCCGGATGTATCGCTATAGCACTGAGTCGCAATCTTAAATTTCCACATGTCACAGCACTCGAGATTTCTCGTAAAGCTCTGGATATAGCTGAAGAAAACGCAAAAGTTCTCAAAGCTAAAATTGATTTCGTACATGCCGATATATTTTCTTGGCATCCTAATTCAATATTCGATATTATTGTGAGCAACCCGCCTTATATAGAAGAAAGTGAAAAAGCTGAGATGGAGCCTAACGTACTTGACTACGAGCCTCATAGCGCTCTGTTTGTTCCTGATGATGATCCGATCAAATTCTACAAGTGTATCACCGACATTGCCTGTGAAGCTCTTTCAAAAGACGGCTGGTTATATTTCGAGATTAACCCAAGATCAGCTCAAGCCATTGGCAATTATCTTTCTTCCAAAGGATTCTCAAATATAGAAATATTACGCGATTCGTTCGGCAAACAACGTTTCATTAAAGGCTGCCTTCATGAAAGATAAGAAACCTTTGAGTACCTACGCCGCCCGACTGAGAATGGCAGACCTATGTGCCAGATCGGAACAATGTGAATATGACATTCGCCAAAAGCTCTACAAAGCAGGATTATCTTCAGCGGCGACCGCTGAAATAATCAACTATCTTACGGAAAACAAATTTATCGATAACTCCCGTTTTGCCAGAAGCTTTGCGCGAGACAAATGTCGGTTCTCTTCTTGGGGAAAATACAAGATCCGTATGGCTCTCGCTGCCAAAAGAATATCATCTGCCGACATTGCCGAAGGTTTAGCAGCCATAGAAGAGAAAGACTACCTGCAGGCACTTCGGAGAACTGCAGAAGCAAAGGCGCGCACCTTGGAACTGTTTGGCGAAGAGGCTCGTGAAAACAGAATGAAACTCTACCGACACGTTATGGCAAGAGGATTTGAGCCAAACCTTGCCTCAGAAATGGTAAAAAAAATAATCCGCGAGGCACACGAAGCATGAATCTAACTGGTTGGCTTACCGATATTCTGAACTTTGTGTTTCCCGCTACATGTCATGTCTGCGACGGCTCTCTGGCTCCACATGAACGTTTCGCTTGTTCCCATTGTCTCAACATCCTACCCCGCACAGGATTTCACCGACGCCCCTTAAACCCAATGGAAGAACGGTTTGCCGGGCATTTCCCCTTTGAACACGCAACCGGCCACTTTTTCTATACAAGAGACTCTGCACTATCTATTCTTATCCACGATATGAAATACCGCCATTTTCCTGCAATTGGTGAAATGCTCGGAGAATTGGTAGCTCAAGAACTTTTCACTTCCGGCTTTTTCAATGAAATGGATATGATCATCCCCATGCCCATGCACTTTCTCAAACAAGCCTCAAGAGGTTATAATCAAACCCATCATATTGCAAAAGGCATAAGTAGAGCTACAGGAATTTCAATTGCATATAATCTCAAAGCTTCGCATCCTCATAAAACTCAGACATCCCTTACACCCGACCAACGACGTCTCAACACAACGGGGATTTTCACCGTCGAAAAACCCGATCAGCTTGCAGGGAAAAACATCCTTCTCGTTGATGATATATGCACCACAGGTTCTACCCTATCCTCCGCCGGTAAAATCTTGACAGATGCCTCGCCTTCAATAAAGCTTCATATCCTAACCTTGGGAGTAACCTTCTGATTTCGTCTATAATAACTTCATTCGTCTTATCAAACTAAGGAAAAGTTGATATGACATATGTATGAGCCTTATCGCCAATAAATTTTATAAAGCATTTCATAATACTGTGATTTTGGGTAAAATTCGGATTAATACCCAAGTACAATCAAAAAGTTAACACAATTTTAGATTTTTAAAAGTGATTTTCCTGTCAATTTTATGTTTTATATTTGGATGTTTATGTAGATAAGTGTAATTTTGCACTTTCGCGGTAGCATGTATCAATGGCTCCCGCAGGTCTACGGGTCTATAATTATTATAATCGCACTGTATTATGAAAAAACCGGAAAGAATTCTTGCTGAAAAACTGCTTCAGATAAGTGCCATCAAGCTCCAGCCACAAAATCCTTTTGTCTGGGCTTCAGGATGGAATTCACCAATTTATAACGACAACCGTCGTATTCTATCTTATCCGGACATACGCAATTTGATAAAGGTGGAATTTGCCCGTACAATCTTAGAGCATTTCCCTGACGTTGAGGCAATCGCCGGTGTAGCCACCGGTGCAATTGCTATTGGTGCAATAGTTGCCGACACTCTCGGACTGCCATATGTCTACGTCCGTGCCACACCAAAAGATCACGGATTGGAAAATCTTATAGAGGGCAATCTCATGCCCGGCAAAAAAATTGTAGTTATCGAAGATCTCGTATCTACCGGAGGCAGCTCGCTGAAGACAGTCGAAATTCTTCAGACATACGGAAGTGATGTGATTGGCATGACATGTCTCTTCAGCTATCAGTTCCCTATGGCAGTAAAACGCTTCCATGAAGCAAATATCAACCTTGTTCCACTTTGCACATATCCGGTTATGTTGGAGGTTGCAGAGGAAACTAATTACATAAGCCCTGCTGAAGCAGATGCTTTGCGCGAATGGCGTGAAGATCCGGCTGACTGGGCTCCCGACTTCAAAGAATAATACAAACATTCAGATGGCAATATACAACAGCGGAGAAGTACTACTCCAGGCTCCTGCAGAAGCCGTATTCTCAAAGCTTTCAAATCTTGAGAATCTTAGGGCACTCCTTGAAAAAGTTCCTGCCGATAAAATACCGCAGGATAAGCTGGAAATATTCAACAGCATTACAGTGACACCGGATTCCATCACAGTTCCGGGAGGACCGGTAGGTGCCCTTACTTTTAGAGTTACTGAAAAAGTCGATCCCTCGCTCATAAAGCTTCAGGGGGAAGGATCTCCTGTACCCCTCACCCTCTCCATGCATATTCAGCCGGAAGGTCCTGACGCATCAAAAGCCAATGTAGAGATCGATATAGCGATCCCTGCAATGCTTAAACCCATGGTTGGAGGGCATATACAGAAAATGGCAGATCAGTTCGGACAAGTTCTGCGTGCCATTCCATTCTCATGAGAAAGATCGCTACCCAATTGAGGGTAGTTATGGCATGTGTAGCTGCCGTCCTTCTATCAGGCTGCCAGAGCGTGGATAGCGAAAGAATTCCTTCACTGCCTGTAAACATAGCACTCACCGATATTTCACTATGGAATACTTACGGTGTAACAGGTTTCGGACAGGCGAGGAACTTCATTCTTTCCAAAGGAGAAAGAGAGCCGGTAGGATTTCCCTATTCACAGACAGCAGCCACAGGATATGGAGGCGTGCTACTCATAGAAGGCATGGATCCATATGCTATGGCGACGTCTGTTCCTCTCGCCTACGACCTCTCCTGTCCGGTGGAAAAGAAAGCCGATATCAGGGTCATTGTCGACAGTGATTCTTTTGAAGCTATCTGCCCGAAATGTGGATCTCATTATGATGTCACCATGGGAGGCGGAGCACCTTTGTCAGGCCCTGCCGCTGCACCGTCTGCGAGATACGGGCTACGCCGCTACCGGTGTCTCCCTTCAGGAAACGGAGGGTACATAATAACTAATTGAAACGAGCAACCCTGTTTTAGGGAGCAGGACTAAAGCCATATTAATATGGGCTTGATTGAGAGTCTTTTTTATATGATATGGCGCGGAATAGCCATAGGAATCCTAATATCCGCACCAATGGGTCCGGTAGGAATCCTTTGCATTCAGCGCACACTTGATAAAGGCAGACGTCCCGGTTTTTTCACCGGGATAGGGGCTGCTATTTCCGATCTATTTTATTGCCTGATAACCGGATTTGGACTTTCATTCATACAGGAATTCCTTGAACATAATCAGAATGTAATCCAACTCTTAGGCAGCCTGGTACTTATAGGATTTAGTGTTTACCTGTTTAAGAAAAATCCAGCCTCCTCACTTAAACCAGCCACACAACCCGAGCCGGTTTCTTTAAAAAAGAATATTGTCGGAGGTTTCCTTTTCACATTTTCCAATCCTCTGATACTCTTCTTAATAATCGGTCTTTTTGCACGATTTAACTTCCCGGTGCCCGATGTAAAATTCTATCATTACATAATCGGCTTTATATCTATATTTTTTGGAGCCATCGGATGGTGGTGGATCGTGACATATGCCATAGACAAGGTTCGAGCTCATTTCAACGTCAGATCAATGTGGCTGATCAATAGGATAATCGGTATAATCATCCTACTTTTCGCAATCGTAGGAATCGTGACGGGCATTCTAAATATCATTGACTTATGAGAGCCGTGATATTAATAATTTTATCCCTTATGTATGCGGTATCCATATACCCGCAACCCCCGTCTGCCTACAAATCCACTCATTGGAATAAACACAGAGGCTATCTACCCTTTATATTTGCCTCTCCGGAAGACATCCACATTCACAATAAATCCTCTGTCCCCTTAAGCGACTGTATTAACTTCGAAGACACCCTGAAAAACTTCTCCATAACTTTCAGGGCTTCAAACCTAACCAGTCATCCCGGCAAAAACTTTAAATATACCGACGCGAACGGTAGCTCACGATACAGAAAAAACCCGGAATGGGGATTTATTCTAAAGACATCCCAAGCAGATACTCTTTTTATTATGATTAATACAGAGGAAGTTGCTGACAAGTTTTCCTCACATTCCGCAATAAGGGTAAGCATCTATAGTGACATTACCAATAAAATTTATTCTGATTTAATTTCAGAGGGCATTAACTGTTTCTCAGGCCCTAACTGCTGGGAACTCATCGTATCCTCAAAAGAAATAACTTTATCTGCCGGCAATAAAGGACTGAATACCTTATGCAATATCCCTAATCCATTTGAATCCTACACATCATTTGGGTTTGCCGCTTCACCGGCATCCGAAATCAGTATCACTGATATCTCCATAAATGACTGTTCCTCCCCTGCCATGACGCCACATCCCTTGTGGAAAGACTCGGCAGCAATCTACTCTTATCTATCCCAATCACAAGACCCTATTGAGGGATATTGGACAATTTTTGACCGCGCACTTGATGAATCGTTATTACAAATGGGTGGTGAATACAAATTGGCGATCATTAAGGAAGGGGAATATTATCTTATTTTATATCTGGATGGTGCGCGCACAAATGCGCGGCAATGGCTGCCCGGCATGTTAAAAGGTAGACTTATTCCCGATCCGTTTCCAAAAACCTTCAGTCTAACATGGTTTGACTCAGAAGGGAGTCCTCTATCAAAAGACATAAAGGCACAACACGAAGAAGATGATATCCTTTCCATCCAGTTTCCCTATCAGTCTTCCAAAATGCGGCTACGAAAATTCCCAAATCAATAAAAATGATTATTCTCAATAAACCTAACTGAAAAACTATTATAAGCAGTTACAATAATAAAAGATATGAAGAAACTAATGCGAGTATTAACGGGCTTGATAGCATTGGGGAGTTTTACTGCCATGTTAGGTGCTCCTCTATCCCATTCTAAAGTTGTGGATTACCCCATTATCAATTATTCTAATACCACTATCTTTGACATTCAAAAGGTGGAATTGACCGATTCAAATACAAAAATTCATTTCAAAGCTCATTTCATACCTCACTATTGGATTAAGATTGCCTCAGACTCTTATCTACATGCAGATGGCAAGAAGTACGCATTGATCAATGCTGAAAATATAGTTCCCGACTCCCTCTTCTGGATGCCTGAAAGTGGAGAGGCTCCTTTCACCCTAACTTTCGCACCTATACCCATTTCCACGACATCGTTTGACTTCATGGAGGGAAATGACGATGAAGCATTCAAACTGTGGAATATTGATATTTCCGGCAAAGAGACTCCGGAATATCCGGAAGGTTTGCCATCCAACCTGAAGTCGATTCCTCATATAGAAAGCATTCCTGAGCCGGCTTTTGAAACAGGAACTACGACAGTTAATTTTCATATGCTCCCTTATATTAAAGGGCTTATCAATTCAATAAATCTGTATGTCAACGGTTTGGATGGAATACAAACCGAATATGCATTAAATTTTGATGATAATGATGAGGCTTCTATTTCTTTTAACCAATATGGAACGGCAAGAGCATTTATAGTTGATCCCAACAGTCATAGCTCTATAGGGGCATACACTTTCTATCCCGGTGAAACGATAGATTGCTATATAGATACGAGAGTCACGGGACGTAGAGCCATGTCATATCGCGAGCCAAAATATCAAGGAAAAGCTTTGAGCTACCTACACACTGGTAAATATAACGGATATGATAAAGTAAAGGATAATAGTAGCCATGATTATGGATATTATGGTTTTGATTTATATACAGGGGAGTTTGCTGATTACCATATGAGCGGTGAAGAATATATTAATATGGTGAAAAGTAAATATGATGCTTTATCTGATTCCATTTCTAACTTGGATGCTCCTCAAATTATAAAAGACTTCAAAATGCTAAGCCTTCAGAATGAAGCACTTGAAGCAGTTTCTAATTATCGATATTTCCTTGAGCATAACTATCGCCATGTGCATGACACATGGGATCAAAGAGAAATTCCATCCGATTCAATTCCCGGAAAACTCACTGAGAAAGAACTCTCGGAAGTAGCAACATGGTTTGAGCTTGATAATCCTAAGCTTCTTTTGGAAGATAATAGCTTAGGAAAGATTAATTGGAATGATCTTGGAGTGAAAGGAGATTTATCCAAATCCATTAATATGTATATAAAAATGGCTTCTAAAGCAAAGGGAGTGAATTTAACCCAAGAAGATCTTCAGGAATTAAAGACCCTGTCTAATTCCTTCTTCGCCGCTGCTTGCGATTCCATATATCAAGAGTCTCAACAGGCATTAGCTCAGATAAACTCAGTAGAAAGTTTCCGTGAGACTCCGAATGTGGCAGATGAAGAGATTTTTGATGCAATTATCGCGGAGCATCAGGGGAAAGTAGTCATGGTTGATCTTTGGGATACATGGTGCGGACCATGCCGCCTCGCCATAAAAGCTACCGAGCCTCTTAAAGATACTGAACTGTCAGATAAAGACATTGTATGGATATACATAGCAGATGAGTCATCGGATCCAAATAAATATCTCGAAATGATCCCAAATATTCGTGGCCTACACTATAAACTCACTCGCCCACAGATTGAATTAATCCACAATCGTTTTGAAGTAGATGGCATTCCATTCTATATTCTTGTAGACAGAGAAGGCAATGCAATTGGACGACCGGACCTTCGGGATCATTCCCAATATATCAAAGCTATCAAAGAACTCCTTTAATCCTTAAATCTCAACACCCCATAAAATATCCGTTTTACCGGTACCACCGGTAAAACGGATATTTTATGGATAATTGATTTTCAGTCATTAATCGAGAAAAAACGTGATGCCACGCCCGGCGCAAGAATATCTTCGAGTTCATAAGCATCGAACTCAACAGAAATCTCTCCCTCAACATAAGCCGCTATTTCATAGAGACCGAACAGAAATCTAATGCCACGGGTAGTGATCTCAAAATCATCCGGAATTGAAACTTCATCCACAGGCACGAGCAAAGGAATGTCATTCTCTTTAAGTTTCTTACGAATCATCTCTCTCAAAATGGGCTCATATCCCGACTTCATCAGATCATTCATGGTAAGAATTTTCCCATCTTCAACCCCATAGTTCACAAAGGTAGTCTTATATGTGCCATGGGCTGACATACACAGATACGTATAAACATAGTCTCTCCAAACCACCACTTCCGGCGTGCAGAGCGCAAGGGATAGCTGATTGGAAGTTGATGTACATGCTTTCATAGAACCGGATTCAATTTCAGTCAGGTTGAGTCCTTCATACACAACCGGCACAGCATGTACACTGTCTGTCATTACTACACCACCAAGGCGTTCCAAAGAGTCTCTGAGAAGAGACACGTCATGGTTTCCAATTCTTACGGGAAGCATTCCGCTACCCGAATAGCGCCATAGATTCCCCCCTTCTACCTTTATCACATTACTATCGGGAACTTGGGCAAGAGCATCATATTTATAACCCATGAACTCCATAACAGGAGCCTCACTTGCCCCTTCCCCCTTCTTAGAGTCTGCACCGGTACACGCCGGAATTACAAACATGGCACCTATGGCACTGAGTCCGACAATCCTCTTGAAAGAGATCGGAAAAATAGTTTTGATTTTCATTATAGCTTTTAATACATTAGTGTTTAAAATATAACAATTGAAGAGCATCACCATCCTCCGCTGGCGCCGCCTCCACCGGTAGCGCCGCCTCCGAAGCCACCTCCGAAACCGCCGCCTCCGCCTCCGCGACCCATAGATCCGAGGATAGCCCCGGCTGCCAAAGCAGCCCTGCCATCATCCTTCCGAGGTATGGAATAACGTTTACGATTCTGATGACGACAATACTCACATTCATATATTTTTTCTCCTACCCCTTCTCTTCTTGTTGTTGGAGGCACTATCGTATGATCGCGCACAAGACGCATAGCAATAGTATGACATGAAGGACATTCAGTATATTTCATTTGCTTTGCACGGAAAGGGAATCGCTCAACTGTACCACAATCCGGGCAAACCCATACATCATAATCCACAGTCTTTAATTGTTCCTCAAGATCTTGAGCAGCGTTCAAATAATCATTATCCTCCTCTTCGCTCATCTTTTTCATCTTGCTGCCACAGGTAGGACATTTGACGGGGCGATTACGCAAGTTTCTGTAACGCCATTCTGCAAGCAAAGCCGTTATGGCACCCATTCCGAGCGAACACACAGCCAAAATCCAATATGCCATCCGGTGCCGGTGCCACACCATTGCCCGTGAGTAACGTTCTTTACCCTTTGAATTAAAAAGATCATATACAAAGAGTCCTATCGAACACAGGAAGAAAAAGACTGCCACATACCATATAAAGTTTATAAAAGTATCAGGAGACAAAGCATCGGCTCCTCTTTCCCAAGCATCTTTCTCATTACTCTTAAGCTCCTCCGCAGCCACAGGATCAGACAATACGACAGCCACATCATTTGCTGAAGCAGCCACTGCACCATCAAGGTCATTTTCCCTCATATGCGCTACAATGGACCGGTCTATGATCTTTTTCGCAGATATATCGGGCAACACACCTTCCACACCATAGCCTGTAGTAATTCGTGCCCGGCGCTGTTCTGGAGCAATTAGAATGAGAACACCATTATCTTTATCAGATTTACCAATTCCCCAATTAGTGAAAAGTTTCTCTGAAAAGTCCTCTATCGGCATATATCCTATCGATGGTACCACTGCAACCACCACTTCTGCACCGGTAGCTTTCCTGAGATTATACAGTTGTTCATTCACCCGGGCCTTGACTTCGGGCGACACCAAATTGCCGGGATCGCTAACATAGACACGTCTATCCGAGATATTGGGATTAACTATCTCTTCAGGAGTATAATCCTTTCCAAAACTCAATAGGCTACTTAAAATCAGTAAAAATATTATTTTTATCCTTGTCATATTGTAATCTGCTTTGTCACGCGAACTATATTAGCTATAAAGTATGGAAACACCCATAAAATATTAACGCCAAACTTCCATAGCTATTCTCCGATCCCGGAATTAAATATAAGCTTCATACCGCCGGGAGCGAATGTCCGTTAAGCTTCCTAAAAAGATCCAACGCATACACATCAGTCATCCCGGAAACATGGTCAAGTACACTTTGAACTCTCTCATACATATTATCGGCATGAATATCATATTGTTTTGGCATTTTCAAAAGCAACAGTCTTGAGAAATTTTTCTCCGGATGTAGAACGGCATCCATCAACGTATCCATGAGATAAGTGATAATCCGGTTTCCGGCAATGTCTACGTCCACCACATCTGGTGCATTATAGATTCTTTCCCATGCCACCTCCGAACATGCTTCATAGGCTGCACTGAGTCTCGGCTCCATAAGTTTTACCAAGGGAGGAACATTCTCACAGGAAAGCAGTCTTGTCTCATTCTCTACGAATGCCGTGGCACAGCTTACCACCATTTCCCCTATCACATTAGACCTCAAATATCCCACCTGTTCATTAGGATCATCAAGATGAGACATTGCCCGTTCCATCCTTGCCACTCTATCGCCAGTGAAGAAACCAAGGAAAAGTCCTTTTACCTCATCAGCGGATAGGATGCCGAGACGATGTGAATCTTCTATATCCATAATCTGATAACAAATGTCGTCTGCAGCTTCCATCAGATATACCAAAGGATGGCGTGCGAATACTCCCGTTGACAATTCAGGAATCCCAAGTTCAGAAGCAACTTTTCTATAATCATGTTCCTCTGAAGAGAAAAAACCGAATTTCTTTTTCTCGGCAGCATGAAGTGAAGTCCATGGGTACTTGACAATTGAAGCAAGAGTACTGTATGTCATGGCATAACCTCCTTTCCTACGACCGCAGAAACGATGTGTGAGTTGCCTGAAAGAATTGGCATTGCCTTCAAAATTAACAAAATCTTCCCATTGTTGTTCAGTTAATTCATCTCGTAAAAACTGACCGTTTCCCTCACTAAACCATGTTGAAATTGTCTTCTCTCCCGAATGTCCGAAGGGGGGATTGCCCAAGTCATGACACAGACACGCGGCAGCCACTATATCAGGCATCTGTTCCAATCCTCGAGCACCATCGTTATCCTGATGGCGGCAACCGAGACGCAACCATGCCTCACGTGCCATCGATCTCCCCACAGATGAAACTTCCAAGCTGTGCGTTAGCCTGTTATGTACAAATATACTACCCGGCAATGGAAAAACTTGGGTCTTGTTTTGAAGCCTTCTGAAAGGTGATGAAAAAATCATGCGGTCATAATCGCGCTGAAAATCACTGCGCGTATGCACACGTGGATCATGATATTCCTCCATTCCTAGACGCTTATCACTTATCAGAGTTTCCCAGTTCATCTTCACATTTTTTATTTTTAACCACAATATACAACAATTATTGTGACAATATCACACTTATTCGATTCGTTTATTTAGCAGATGAGACACTATTTCAGAAACATCACCTCGTTACAGAGGAGCAGAGCATTACTTGTCATCCTCTTATTACTGTCTTTCTTACCCGGTTGGGGAAAACCGGGAGAGAAACTGCTCAACCGCCCGTATGCCGATATGAAACCTTGGCATCTCGGATTTTCCGTAGGAATGCATGTGCAGGATCTGTCTTTCACACACAACGGACTCATTTCCGACGACAACCAACGTTGGGTTGCCGAGGTTCCCTCTTTTTCCCCGGGTTTTTGCGTAAATGTGCTCGCCAACCTTCACCTTCACCGTTATCTTGACCTTAGGTTCTCCCCCGGTATGTATTTTGGCAGCAAAACTGTTGAAATGAAAGATTATTACAGCGATCTTCAAAAACGTCAGGATGTCAGATCGGCATATGTAGCCATACCCCTTGATCTGAAAATCAGTGGCGACAGAATGAGGAACATACGTCCCTACGTCTCCACCGGTCTTATGGCTACCTTTGACATAAGCAAAAAAAGGACTGAGCCTCTTTTGTTCAACACCGGAGACATGTATTTGTGCGCCGGATTGGGAGTAGACTTCTATCTTCCGTTTTTTAAGCTCAATCCTGAAATAAAATTCTGCTTCGGATTGACGGATATTCTTAAACATGACCGCCCCGATCTCGAAGATGATCCGGAGACTTTTAAAATGACAAAGGCGCTGACTAAAGTGAAATCAAACATGGTTGTTTTTACATTTTACTTCGAATGAAAGCAGGTTGCCTTACAAATAGCCCCTGTGCTACAGCCATTATATCCTTGGTTATCATCCTGATAAGTGGGATATTTTCCCCTATGCATGCGCAGTCAGATTATATATTGACACAATACTGGGCGCTTCCTACCCTGTATAATCCTGCTGACGCGGGAAACACCGACATGCTGAAAATCAGGGGTGCCGGGAGGTTACAATGGGTTGGTATGAAAGATGCTCCAAAAAGTTTTGCAGGAGCAGTAGATGTGCCATTTGCTATATCAGGAAAACGCATCGGAGCCGGCATCTTAGTAAAACAAAATAGTCAAGGACTGCTATCCGGATTGCTGGCAGCAGCGCAGGTCAACTATAAATTCAAATTGAAAAAAGGACTTTTGGCAATAGGTCTACAAGCGTCTTACTATCATGGACAGTTCAAGGGCTCTAAGCGCCAACTTCAGGATGAAAACGATAACCAACAATCTGCAGATACACTCCTGCCAACTCACGATGTTGCGGGGAAAGCCATAGATTTTTCCATAGGGGCTTCGTTTTCATCAAAAATATTCCATGCAGGCATATCTCTACAGCATCTTGGAGCACCAACTGTAAAAATGAC
>CAZXHO010000035.1:0-12759 GCA_964640365.1 uncultured Sangeribacter sp.
TACACGGAGCCTTTTCCTTGGCTTGTTTGAAAAGGTCGCGTACACGGGCTGCACCCACACCTACAAACATTTCAACGAAGTCGGAACCTGACATTGACAGGAAAGGCACGTTAGCTTCTCCGGCTACTGCTTTGGCAAGAAGTGTCTTACCTGTACCCGGAGGACCAACGAGAAGAGCTCCCTTGGGAATTTTTGCTCCAAGTTCAGTATATCTCTGAGGATTTTTGAGGAATTCTACAATCTCTTCTATTTCAACTTTTGCTTCAGCAAGTCCGGCTACATCTTTGAACGTTACAGGAGTTCCGTTATTTTTATCGAAAACGGTTGCTCGCGACTTTCCAACATTGAAAATACCTCCGCCTCCGTTACCACCGCTCATTCTTTTTGACATGTAAACCATGAAGATTACAAGAAGAAGAATGGGACCGAAATACCAGAATAATTTCATCAGGTCGGATCCTTTCTCATAATTTACTTTGATAGCCGGTTTGCCTTCAGCTGTGAGAGTGGCATTCCAACCGTCAATCTTATCTTGAATCTTATCGGTGGAAGGTATGGTGGTTTTAATTTTCTTATCGCCGTCAAAGGTATCTGAATTGTCAAATTTATGCTTTTTGGCACCCTGTTCATTGACAAAACCTTCTGCAATTCCGGCCTCAGAGAACACCATTATTTTATCGATGTCTCCGGCAAGCGCTGCTTTCTCAAAGTCGGTCCAATCCACCTCCTTAGTCTGTGAGGCATCTTGGAAATAGAATAGGGCAAAGAGGGATAAAATAATTATTCCATACATCCAATACATATTGAATGAAGACTTTTTATTCGGATTCCCGTTTTGCTGGGGTTTGGGATATTTAAGCATTTGGAAATAATTTTCAATATTGTTTACAAAGCGGTGGAAATATCAGTCTAAATCAGGTAGATAATCTATTGGAGCATCGTTCCAAAGAGATTCAAGAGAATAAAATTCCCTGAATTCGGGCAGGAATACGTGAACCATTATGTTTCCGTAGTCAATTATGATCCACTGAGAATTCTTATATCCTTCATAATTGAACGGTTTAATTCCGGTATTTTTTAAGATGCCTTCTCTAACTGAATCCGCAATAGCGCTCACTTGGGAGGTACTGTTGCCTTGGCAGATAATTAATTTTCCTGTTGGAGCCGATTCAAGCGCAGAGAGATCGATTGTAACGATCTTCTTTCCCTTTTTATCAGTAATGGCGTCAATTATCTGAGGTGTTATGTCAGTATTGTTTTGCATGCGTGTAATAAATTTAAAATTTCACAGCTATTTAGCACAGCTAAAGACTGTAATAGACTTTATATCAAATGTCGTGCCAAAAATTCCCGTGTTAAATTAACACGAGAATTTAATTATCTCGATGAAGACATGCGTTTTTCACAATTCACGTTTAGAAAAACACTTCAAAGAAGCTCTCGGGTTATTTAATTCCTGTTGATAAAACTCATAACAAATAAGTTTATCAGGTTGTTGTAGCCCTTCCTTGAATAAAGTCAGGTGCGAAATTACAAAAAAATGCCCAAACTTCAAAAAAAGCCGGGCATTAAGAATGAAGTAAATTAATATTCTTTTATTTTCCTGTTATTAAGGTCTGAAAACCAAATGATTATTCACCATATCTCATTTCAATAACATCCCAATCCACAATATCCCATAGTTTGTGAAGATAATCGGCACGCAGATTTTGATAGTCAAGATAATAAGCATGTTCCCATACATCAAATACAAGAAGTGGCTGCAGACCTTTGGTCAGCGGGTTTTCAGCATTCTTCCCTTGGAGGATATACAATTTCTTATCTGCATCCATTGCGAGCCATACCCATCCTGATCCGAAAAGCGTAGCTCCGGCTTCTTCAAATTTCTTTTTGAAATCATCGATGCTACCGAATTCATTCTCTAAAGCAGTCCGAAGCTTTCCCGAAGGATCTTTTAGTCCATTTGGGGAGAATTGGAAGAAATAGAAAATGTGATTCCATGCCTGAGAAGCATTGTTGAATAGTTTGCCGTCACTTTTCACAATGATATCTTCAAGAGCCATATCATCAAATTCAGTGCCTTCAATGAGCTTATTCAGAGTGTCGATATACGCTTTCTCATGTTTTCCGTAATGGTACTCTATGGTTGTAGGAGATATAACAGGAGCTAACGCATCCTGTGCATAAGGTAGTTTGGGCTGAGTGAATTTCATATCTTTCCTTTTTTTAGTTTACCTTATTAACATTCTACCTGCTCTTTTGGTTCCATTGAATACACTTAATTTCCAATTTTTATGCAAATGGATTTAATCAAAAATAGCGTCCCAGTCTTTCCACACAGGATAGTAGCCGTGTAATTTTATGGCTTTTTCTACTGTTTTAGGCGACCGTTCATCGCTTATTTCGAATTGCTCGAGTGAATCGGTTTCAACAGCGTATCCTCCCGGATCGGTTCTACTTCCTGCGCTCATAGAGGTCACTCCAAGTGGTAAGATATTGTCTCTAAAAGATGCTTTTTCTCTTGTTGAGATGGATATATCAGCATCATGATCGAAAAGTCTAAAGGCTGAAAGGAGCAATACAAATTCTTTATCAGAAATCTCATAATTAGGTTGAAACCCACTTTCGGAGGGTCTCATTCGAGGAAAATTGATCGAGAAACGACTCTTCCAGTATTTTTTCTGCAGATATCTTAGATGACGTGCCATATAGACAGTTTCGGCACGCCAGTTTTCGAGACCAAGAAGTGCACCGAGACCGATTTTATGTATCCCTGCTTCTCCCATTCTGTCATATCCATTCAATCTCCAATCGAAATGGGTTTTCATCCCTTGGGGATGATATTTCTTATATGCCTTTCTGTTATATGTTTCCTGAAAGCACACTACACCGTTGAGACCTGATTTTGTCAACCTTAGATAATCTGAAGATCTCAGTGGCTGAACCTCGATAGTAAGATTATGAAAATATTTTCTGCAAGTTTGCAATACATTTTCAATGTAATCCACTCCACATAATGCAGGATATTCTCCTGAAACAATAAGAAGATTTTCAAAAGAACCCAATTGTTTAATAGCTTTACATTCCTCTTCTATTTGAGTCATGGAGAGAATAGTCCGTTCGAAAGGATTATCATGGTTAAATCCGCAATATACACACTTATTGGTACATGCGTTACCTACATACATAGGGATATACAAAGATATGGTTTTGCCAAATCTTTCTGAAGTTAAATGATTGCTCAATCTTGCAATTTCTTCTATCCGTTGAAGTGCCGCAGGAGAGATGAGAACCGCGAGCTCATCAGGGGTGAGAGATTTCTTACTTTGGGAGACTTTGGCGATAATATTATTGACATCTTTTACAGTCGCTCGCTCAGAAAGTCTGATCGTGTCATCCCAATTGTATTGCTCTATTACATCGGCGAAACCTCTCCCGAAAATCGCTTCGGGTGTTGGATCTGTTTTCATTCCTGACATGATTCAACAATATTTTGTGATATTCTCATTGCGCAGAAATTAGGTCCGCACATTGTACAGAACCTGTCGTCAGCGTCCGGAGCATTCCTTCTCGATTCCAAATAGTATCTCTTAGCCTTTTCAGGATCTAACGAAAGATTAAACTGATCTTTCCACCTGAAATCATATCTTGCCTTGCTCAGTGCATCATCGCGTATATTTGCCCCGGGGAATGCTTTAGCAAGATCCGCAGCATGAGCCGCAATTTTATAAGCAATTACACCTTCTCTTACATCATTTAGATTTGGAAGTGACAAATGTTCTTTTGGTGTTACATAACAAATCATGGCTGTTCCCAAATTGGAGATTACGGCTGCTCCAATAGCAGATGTAATGTGATCATAACCCGGTGCGATATCTGTCGTAAGAGGTCCAAGTGTGTAGAACGGAGCTTCATGACATACAGTAGATTGTTTCCTCATGTTTTCGTTTATCTTATTCAAAGGAACATGGCCCGGACCTTCAATGAGAACCTGTATATCATGGCTCCAAGCTATCTTTGTCAATTCTCCGAGTGTCTCCAGCTCAAGAAACTGAGCTTCATCATTGGCATCATGTGTAGACCCGGGACGCATTCCGTCTCCAAGCGAGATGGCAACATCATATTTGCCAAGGATATTACAAATTTCATCAAAGTGTTCGTAAAGGAAGTTTTCTTGATTATGCTCAACAGTCCATTGCATCATTATAGAACCACCTCTTGACACACAACCTGTAAGCCGGTTCTTTACCAGATCAGCATGTTTTCGTAACACACCTGCATGAATTGTAAAATAGTCCACACCCTGTTCACATTGTTCTATGAGGGTGTCTCGATATATTTCCCATGACAGTTTCTTTACATCCCCGTTAACTTTTTCCAATGCTTGATAAATAGGAACCGTTCCTACCGGAACGGGACAGTTTCTTATGATCCATTCCCTTGTTTCGTGGATATTGTCACCTGTTGAAAGATCCATCAAAGTATCTCCACCCCAATAGCAACTCCAAACAGCTTTGGAAACCTCCTCTTCAATTCCGGAGGATAGGGCAGAGTTGCCGATATTAGTGTTTATTTTAACGGAAAAAGCCTTTCCAATAATCATGGGCTCTGCTTCAGGATGGTTAATGTTAGCCGGTATAATAGCCCTGCCCGCTGCAATTTCATCCCTTACAAATTCCGGCGTTATATATGATTTTATTCCCTTAGCCTCATTATCAAGATTCTCTCTGATAGCTACATATTCCATTTCCGGTGTAATTATGCCTTTCTTGGCATAATACATTTGTGTTATAGCCTGACCATCGTTTGCCTTACGGGGAAGGTGGAGGCGGGAGAAGCGAATCGGATCGAGAGACTTGTCATCTTTTCTCTTTTTCCCATATTCACTTGAGATTTCAGCCAGTTCATGAGTATCATTACGCTGCTTGATCCATTCCTCCCTTAACCTTGGAATGCCCTCATTTATATCTACTTTTATATTCTCATCCGTGTATGGTCCACTTGTATCATAAACCGTTATGGTCGGATTCTCAATTTCGATCCTTACCCCGTCTTTAATGGAAACAGTGGGATATTGGCTTATGGCTCTCATCCCAACTTTTATAGGAAAAAGTTTTCCTGTTACATAAATTTTTTTTGAACCGGGATAGGCTGAAATATCAATATTATCAATTTTCATGTTGTTAGTTAGAAGTAAAGTGGTTAGAATGGTTATGTATGAATTAATCGAGGAAAGAAGTTAAGGGAGAGGTGGCAACGGCACGTAAACTTTTGGCGGGCAAACCTGCATTGAATGCCTCTCTTCCTGCAATTACCGCATTTTTGAAGGCCTGAGCCATTTTAACCGGGTCTCCGGCAATTGCTATAGCTGTGTTGACCAACACTGCATCAGCACCCATTTCCATGGCTTGGGCAGCGTGAGAAGGCGCTCCGAGTCCGGCATCTATCACAACCGGGACATTACTTTGCTCTATGATTATCTCTAAAAGATCTTTGGTGACCAATCCTTTGTTGGTTCCAATCGGTGCACCGAGAGGCATAACGGCAGCGGTACCTGCCTCTTCAAGAAGTTTACATAAAACCGGATCGGCTTGAATGTATGGTAATACTACAAACCCTTCAGAAGCAAGAATTTCAGTAGCTTTAAGAGTTTCTATGGGGTCGGGCATAAGATAGCGCGGATCAGGGTGTATTTCCAATTTAATAAAATTAGTTTCGAATATCTCCCTGCTAAGTCTGGCAGCGAGCACGGCTTCTTTATGATCACGCGCTCCGGATGTGTTTGGCAAAAGCTGAATATGGTCCCTGTTAATGTGGGTCATCATGTCATCAGTTGCCTCATTCATCATATTCACTCTTTTCATCGCGACTGTGATCATTTGAGAACCGGAAGCTTTGATTGCTTCCAACATAATGTCTGCTGAAGAAAATTTACCCGTGCCAACAAATAGACGAGAAGTAAATTCTCGGTTTCCTATTTTCAATGTGTCAGTCATTTCTTTGATGTTAGGTTTAAACTTGTCGGAGCAACCGGGCTCCGACAAGTCAATAATTCTTAATAGTTTTTAGAATTGTTTGTATGCAGTATTTAGCATACAAGGTTTCTAAATTAGAGGAATAATTTTAGTATCATTCTCCGGTTAACGGAAATGCGGATACGAATTTCTCTGTTTCTTTTACGATATCTTTGGCATTTGCAATAGCGCCACTGACAGCAACGCCGTTAACTCCTGCTTCAAGTAATGGAAGAATGTCATCATATTTTATTCCGCCCACTGCAACGTGAGGAATAAGAATATTGTTTTCATTCATCTCATAACATATTTTCCTGATTCCTTCGAGTCCAAGTACCGGAGCAAGATTCTCTTTCGTAGTTGTCTCGCGGAATGGGCCAATGCCATAATAATCGATATCTAGAGCACTCACTGCGAGGATGTCAGCCATTGTATTTGCGGTAACGCCAATAACAGCAGCCGGGCCGAGTATCATTCTTGCTTTGCTTGCAGGCATATCTCCCTTTCCGAGATGCACACCACCAACGTTAAGTTCTTTAGCAAGTTCTACTCTGTCGTTAAGAATAAGAAAAACTTCTTTTTCTATACATTTGGGTTTGATTTCTTCAACTACCTTTCTGATATCATCGTCAGAAGCATCTTTCATGCGGATCTGTACCCATTTACATCCGCCTTCTATTACAGCATTAACCTGGTCAACGACAGGTACGTTGCAATCTGTATTTGTAATGAATTGAAGCATAGTAATTAATATTAATAATTATATCCAAAAATGTCCCAACATTGCAGCTCCGAAAAAACCTGTTTCCTTAAGAAGCGGAAATTTATCAGGTGTTACGCCACCAAGTGCAACCACTTTTCTCCCGGACAAGCAGGGTTTGAGTTCATCAAGCCTCAAAACTGACCGGTAACCCTGTTTTGAAATTGAGTCAAATATGGGTGAAAGGGTTACATAATCGTAATGCTCAGAGTCTGTAAGTTGTTCAATCGAATGGAAAGATCTCGTCACTGTTTTGGCACAGGGATGAGGTTTTGGGTTTCTGCTATTTAAATGTATACCTCCCAGATCATATTTTTCTATAAGCTTGAAATGATCATGAAGCCGAAGCTTTGGATGCCATTTACCCTCTATTGAAGAAATAAGATTTTCGGTCTGATACACATCCCAATTTGGTTTTCTTATATGCACCATATCCACCAATTCATTCTCAAGTAAGGCTGAAATTCTTTCAGCTTCTTTATCAATAATGTTCGGTGATGTTATAGCTATCAAAAATAACCCTTCTTTCATTTATCCTCCAAATGCCATTGAAATCACTGTCACTCTGTCCAGATCATTTAAAATAGTTGTTTCCCAGTCCTTTTTTGTAACTAAGGAATCATTGATGACTATTGCGGAACCGGTTTTCAGATTCTGCCATTTTGCAAATTCCGAGACAGACATGACGTCCGATGGGAGAGAAGTTATGATATTGTTAAGAAGAATTTTCATTTATGTAGGAATTATAGTAACACTTCTTTTTTATTATAATCAAATATGTTTAATGGTCCATAGCATGAATTACCCAAAGTGTAATCCTCGCTTTCTGTAATATAACTTCTCATTAAAGAAGAAGTAGTAAGGAAGGCCTTTTTGACCGGTACGCCCTTAGCAAGTTCTGATCCTATCAGGGAAGCGAAAGCACATCCTGTGCCATGAAGATTTGGTGTATCTTTTCTAACCTGTTTGAACTTTATTATTTCAATCGGAGTTGACCGGATTGCCATAGTATCATAGAATTTGTCAGATGGGAAATGTCCTCCTTTCAAAATCACCGATTTACTTCCAAACAAATCCAATAGATCAGAAGTAATCCTATCCGGCTTTTCCTTAATAAGATCTTCTATATCTTTACCCATAAATAGAGCCGCCTCAATAAGATTTGGGGTTACCACTGTGGCAAAGGGGATAATATTTCGAAGATAAATATCCTGTAATTTTTGAGAACTTTCAGAAAGAATTCCTCCTACGGATGATTTCATCACAGGATCAACAACAATAGGAATTGTGTCAGCTATCGTCTTTAGAAAATTTCCGATGATAAGAGCATTTTCAGAGGTGCCTATCATACCTAACTTAATAGCATCCGGTCGGACTTCAGATATAATAGAATCCAATTGTGCAGAAATATCTTCGGGCGACAGATATGTAACCTTTTGAATGCCTTTTGAATTTTGAGCTGTCACCGCCGTGATTAAGGACAAGGCGTAAACATTTCGGGCTGCCGCAATTTTAATGTCAGTTTGTATTCCTGCACCACCGGAGGAATCCGAACCTCCAACAACCAGCATGGTGACCAATTTTCTTTTCATAGGCATAAAAATATAATCGGTTGCACCTAATGCCAACCGATTATACTTATAGCTTAGAAAAGAGTCACTTAATTTGAGAAGCTCCCTTCATCGGTATTATCCGCATCAGGTTCACAGGGTATGATCTCAGCCTGAAAGGAGTTAGTTTACTCTCTTTCGAAGCACCCCTGCTTCAATTGCAAAATTATATCAAAATACTAACAATACAAAGCAATATTGAAAAAAAATTATTTTACTCTGTGGCCTATACTTTCACCTCTGTCATTTTCGGGAAGGGAGGATTCTATCTCTGCCCGGCATTCAGCCATAAGTTTCTTTGTATTAAAACCTTTTTCTCCGGGTAAAATGGGTTTATGTATTGTCAAGGTAATTTTATGAGGAAAAACATTATACGTATATCTCGGCATTGTCCTAAAGCTTCCGTCAATAGTTATGGGAACCACGGGAAGTTTGAATTCTGCGGCAAGCATGAACGCTCCTCGTTTGAATGGAATCATTTTACCATCCCAAGATCTACTGCCTTCAGGAAAAATTACAAGAGACATACCGTCCTTAAGGGTATGTTCAGCCTCAGAAATAGTTTGTTTAATAGCCGTTATATTTGAATCATCAACAAAAATATGGTGCGCACGTCTGCAGGCAGCTCCTACCATGAATATTTTTTCAAGGCTCTTTTTCATCAACCATTTGAAATTATGATTCAGATAACCATAAATGGAAAAGATGTCGAACGCCCCTTGGTGGTTGGCAACAAATATATAGGAAGTATTTTTATCAATATTTTCCCTACCAATGACTTTGACTTTAATGAAAAGTAGTCTGCATGTAAATCTTGACCATAGGTGAGGAGGGTAATATCCCCACCAGTGAGTCCCGAATATTAATGATCCAAGACTGGTGACAATAGCTGTTATAAAAGTAACAACTATAAAAATTGGGGCTGCAATGAGCCATTGATAAATAAGGAACAAATATTTCATATGCAAAATTAACAAATAAGAATGAAAAGAGGAACAGAAGTGCCTCTTATCATTCTTATTTACTAAAATTATTTTAATAAAAATTTCGAATGATTATTCAGCTTGTGTTGCAACCTGACCGTCGGGAGCGATAAGCTTATAACCTTTACCGTGAATATTTATAATCTCAATATTTGGATCATCGCGGAGAAGCTTACGCAATTTTGTGATATATACGTCCATGCTTCTGGCATTGAAATAATTATCGTCAATCCAAATAGACTTCAGTGCGAAGTTTCTTTCGAGAATTTCATTGATGTGAGAACAAAGCAGAGCAAGAAGTTCAGATTCTTTGGTAGTTAGTTTCTGAGTCTTGTCGTCAGCAATCAACACTTGTTTTTGAGTATCAAATGTATATTTGCCTATCTTGTATAATGTAATCTCTTTGTCCTTCTTTCCTTTTACTCTTCTCAAGATAGCGCCAATACGGAAAACGAGTTCCTCCATAGAGAATGGCTTGGTGATATAATCATCTGCCCCTAACTTAAATCCTTCCAGAATATCCTCCTTAAGACCCTTCGCCGTTAGAAAGCTAATAGGCACTGCACTATTGACGTTCCTTATCTCCTGAGCTAATGTGAAACCGTCTTTCTTAGGCATCATCACGTCGAGAACACAAAGGTCGTATTTCCCTTTCAGGAAAGCTTTATATCCCTTTTCACCGTCAGGATATAAATCTGCATTGAATCCCTTTGCCTGCAGGAATTCCCTGAGAAGCATTCCGAGGTTTTCGTCATCCTCGCAAAGCAGTATTTTCAATTTGTCATCCATATTATTATCTATTTATTTGTTATTCCTCTAATTGTTTTCTTCGTCATTGTTTTGAACCAATGGAAGTGTTATTATGAAGTCTGAACCTTTTCCCACTTCGCTTTCAGCACGGATTGAACCTTGAAATATGTTCACCATTTTTCTTACATAAGCGAGTCCGAGTCCGAATCCTTTCACATCGTGGCGGTTACCGGTGGAAACTCTGTAAAATTTATCGAATATCTTTTTAAGATCTTCTTTTTTGATTCCGATGCCATTGTCGCTGACACAGATCTGAAGTTTATTTCCGCTAATATCACGCGTAGTTATTTTCAGGTGAGGTTCGGAATCTTCTTTCATATATTTAACAGCGTTGTCCAGAAGATTATAGATTATGTTGGTGAAGTGCATTTCATCCACGCTAATGATAGCATCATCGGCTTCTAACTTGCAACTTATGGAACCACCGAATTTTTCAACTTTAATCTTAAACGTGTTAACCACATTTTCCACGATCTTGTTTGCATCAACCTCAGTAAATTTCAAAGCACTGCTGGTAGAATTGTCGAAAACTGACATTTGGAGAACTTTTTCAACCTGAAATCTCAAACGCTTTGTTTCATCTGAGATCACTTGTGACAAATGCTTCAAAGATGATGGAGACTTTTGAATAGAATCATCATTCAGCATTTGTGAAGCAAGCGAGATAGTAGATATAGGTGTTTTAAGCTCATGCGTCATATTGTTGATAAAATCCGTTTTCATTTCTGTCAGTTTCTTCTGACGGAAGGCGAGAATAATGGTATATAAGAAAATTACCAGCAATATGAGAGTAAATGCAAGGGTAGGGATTATGAATCTCACAGATGAGAAAATATAGTTTTTTTGAGTTGGGAACTCAACATTCAATCTAAGCTGACTATCAGTGTTGGGGAAAAGAGTTTGTGTATACTTTCCTCTTGTCAGATTTTCATTATAACCATCGGAGGCGTAAACAATAGCATCCTTTGGAGTGGAGACAGAGAACTCAAACGGAAGCGACAGACCGTTGCTTGCCAATTCTGATGAAAGATGATTGCGTATTAAAGTTGAGTCGGCACGTTGAAATACCGGACGTTTACCGGAATCTCTAAGTATAGCCAGAATCACTTCATTCAGCAAACCTTTTTGATATAGGTACTGACTGCGGATCACTTCCTGCATATTGCGGTAGCGATTGGCGACATTATTTGTAGGGGAGGGGAAACCAAGTTTGGCCTGTTCGGATGAAACATTTTCAGCTTCGCCGGAAGCTGAATAATTACTGACGCTCCCGTCAGGGCTTTTCACGGAGTAACTGAATCGTTCACTTTCCGGAGTATAAATATTCTCTTCAAGAAGACTTTTTTCCAAAATGTCTATGTCTTCTTGCAGAAAGTGGAGTGTTTCTTTCCTTTCGAGGAAAGAAGAGGTTGAAGACATGCATCTCAGAACGGTTTCAGAGAATTGAGCCTCCCTCATTTTCACCATGTTTTCAAGATACATGAGTTGAAAATAGAGAAGGGCACCGAAAGTGATGGACATAACTATTGTCAGCAACCAGATGATTGATTTTTTCATATAGATTCAGTTACGGATTATCGGGTCATTAAACCTTTTCCATAATTCTTTTATACATTTAACAATTTTAAAAGCTAATAGTTTAATGTTAATTTTTTTAGTCACGGTTAAATTTTAACATTTTAATTACAAGATTTATCACAAATAGACTTACTGATTGAATTTTAATGATTTACGATGTTAAATGATTGATTTATAATATTTGTTTTATGCGTTATAAATAGTAAGGGAAAGTGTATTTAGCGGCAATCTAAGAGAATCGAATCTTTCATAGTCTGACTTCGATGGTTTAATTAGGTATAATTTTATAAATATATATTAAAAATTAATTTTTGATTGGGTCGTAAACCCTATTTAACGTATTAGGAACAGGATTTATCTTCGATATTATACAATACTTGATATTAAAATGATTATTTTTGCGTTATTATTGGGTAAACTAAAATTAAAAAGATATATGACTTTGAGAAATTACTATAATTTATTAATTGTCTCGTTGTTTACTGCATTATTATTTTTTTCTTGCAAAAGTTCAAAAGACGAACCTGACGATATAATTACCAAGAATAAAATGACGGTTCTCGTATATGCTGAGAATACAAATCTTTCGGCTCTTCCTTCAGACAAGGCTGAAATGTTGGAGGGAGCCAAGAATATGAATCTGAATGGATTGACTTTACTTATATATGAAGTCAATACTTCGGGTAATCCTCGTCTTTTAGAACTGAAAAAGAATGAAACGGGTGTTTCCAAAGACGTGCTAAGGTCAAACAGGCGTGCCGCGGAAATGCGATTTCCGGCACTTTCATATTTCTGAATCTGTTGAAATGTGATGCCACATTTCTTGGCCAATTCCTTTTGCGACATGCCCATCATCGTGCGTCGCAATTGTAATCTTTGACCGATGTGTTCGTCCACGGCGGTCTTGGCGAATGCCTTTGTACTCATATCCCAATACCTCTCAACTAAAACAATATTCTAAATCAAACTATATGACAAAAGTCCTATGACTGTTATACAATTTT
>CAZXHO010000036.1:0-12720 GCA_964640365.1 uncultured Sangeribacter sp.
AAATGACACGGTATATAGCGGAAAGAAGAAAGGAATTCTTTATCTCGTGGAGAATCTTTCGGGTAAAATGATGCACACAGAAGAGATTCAGATGAAGAACGCCATTGAAAAATCTCTCTATATAAACCAATATTCAGTTCCTCAATTCTCAGAGAATGGAAAACGTCTCATTGTAGGTGTTGCTCCTCTGGTTGCACCCAACGATACTTCACTCGTGCCTTTTGAAACTCCGGCTCTCGACATCTGGCGCTGGGATGCTCCCTATACCCCTCCACAGGAACTTAAAAATGTAGAGCGGTTGCGTAAGCAAACTTTCCCTGTTGTTATCGATCTGACAACCCGTCAACAGGTACTTATGACTGAAAATCCTCTCGATCAGGTGTATGCGCCCAATCTTTGGGATGGTACATGGGCAATGATTGCAGATCGCTCACGTCTTGTTCAATCACAGTGGGATTATCAGTTTCCTGTTAACCTGATCATTAAAAATGTAGATAACGGCCAAGTTAAAGAGATTGCAACTGTTCCTAACGGTTCTTACCGTATGTCACCTGCAGGAAAATATGTGGGATGGTTCAGCGGAAGAAAATTCAAAGTCTATTCTGTAGCTGACGGCACAATTAAGGAGATCGGTTCAGATGTTCCTTATGCTCTCTGGGATGAAGAAGACGATCATCCTGTAAAGGAAGACCAACCTTATGGAATTGCAGGTTGGACAGAGAATGATGGCCGCGTATTGTTATATGATAAATATGATCTATGGTCTATTGATCCGGAAGGAAAAGAACCATCGGTATGCTTAACAATGGGAGAGGGGCGCAAGAAGAATCTTAAGATGAGACTTATTAATACTAATCCGGAAGAGCGGTTTGTGAAGACCGGAGAACCACTCCTATTCTCTTTGTTTGACTTCGCAGATAAGAGAAACGGTTTGGCATCTTCAGTATACACCGGTAAGCCTTCAGCTCCTAAAATTGATTTCCTTGATGAATATTCATTCACTCAGGTTCGTAAGGCTAAGGAGGCAAATGTCTATAGCTGGATACAGGCAAATTTCAGCACCTCTCCTAACATTTACGTCTCTACAGATATTGAAAAAGGAAAGTCTGTAAGAGCAACTGATACAAACCCGCAGATGGCAGAATATAATTGGGGAACTGCAAGTCTTTTCCAGTGGAAAGCTTATGACGGTCAGCCTTCTGACGGTGTGTTGTATCTACCTGAAGATTTTGATCCGAATAAGGAGTATCCGATGCTTGTCTACTTCTACGAAACCTATTCGCAGGATCTTTACAAGCATTATGATATGGAGCCTTCATGGAGCTGGATCAACTTTCCGTTCTATGTGAGCAGAGGATATGTAATCTTTGTTCCTGATATTCACTATACAAGCGGTATACCGGGAGAATGTGCCTATAATTATGTTTGTTCCGGTGTTGAGGCTGTTTGTGAAAAATATCCTAACATAGACAAGAAACGCATAGGAATTGACGGTCAAAGCTGGGGTGGTTATCAGACTGCATTTCTTATTACCCGTACTAATATGTTTGCATGTGCCGGCTCGGGAGCTCCAGTTGCAAATATGACTTCGGCATTCGGTGGCATACGCTGGGAGTCCGGTGATTCAAGACAAGGACAATATGAACAAGGCCAGAGTCGAATTGGTAGAAATCTTTGGGAAGCGCCGGAACTTTATATAGTCAATTCACCTGTATTTCATGCCAACAGAGTTGAAACACCACTTCTTATCATGCATAATGATGCTGATGGTGCAGTTCCTTGGTATCAGGGAATCGAGATGTTTATGGCTTTACGTCGTCTTGAGAAACCGGTTTGGCTACTTCAGTATAACGGCGAATCACATAATATCAGGGAAAGACGTAACCGTAAAGATATTACTCATCGCCTACAACAGTTCTTTGATCACTATCTAAAAGGGGATCCAATGCCGGAATGGATGAAAAACGGTATTCCTGCAATAAGGAAAGGTCAGGAATTCGGCTATTGATGAATAAAAAAGATTCCGGGTGCCCTCAGGTATCCGGAATTTTTTATTCTTTGGGAAATAACTCATTTTATATGAACATATTATTGGGATAAAAAGCTGAAGGAAACGATTAAGACTAAATGGACAGACTCAATAAAGAAATAGTCAGGCTGAGTGGTCCTGCAATAATAAGTAATGTCACAGTTCCTCTTTTAGGATTGTGTGACACTGCCATATCCGGTCATCTTGGCTCGGAACTTTATCTTGCGGCTATAGCTGTAGGATCTGTCATGCTCAATGTTGTGTTTTGGCTTTTCGGATTCCTGAGAGCGGGAACCACGGGTCTTACGGCGACAGCCTTCGGCTCTGACGACGAGTATTCAATAAAGCAGGTATTCTCTCGCGCTCTTACCCTGGCTTTGGTGGGCGGAAGTATACTGATTATAATTCAGAAGCCTCTGATGGGCGGCTTGCTATGGATAATTGACGCCGAACCGGGAGTGACAGCATATGTGGAACGCTATTTTTCAATCTGCATATGGGGTGCCCCTGCTATACTCGGAGTCATGGCGATAAGCGGATGGTTTGTTGGAATGCAGTCTACAGTTTTTCCAATGGCAATAGCAATAATCGTTAATATTATCAACATAGGCTTAAGTTTTCTGTATGTGTTTGGACTAAAGTGGGGATTTGAAGGAGTTGCTTGGGGCACTCTATGCGCAAACTGGACAGGGCTCATAATTGCTTATATTTGTGCTTTATGGTATAGAAAGGGGAAAGGGTTATGGTGTAAATTTACGGATATTATAAAAGGTGGTGGACTAAATAAGTTTTTTGCTGTCAATGTAAATCTATTTTTTCGCTCCGCATGTATCATCGGAGTCAGTCTTGGAGTTGCCTCGGCAGGAGCACGACTGGGTGCCCTTACGCTTGCTGTCAATGTAATAGTGATGCAACTATTCCAGTTTTTCTCATTTTTTATGGATGGATTTGCTTTCAGTGCAGAAGCACTGGTTGGAAAATTTTATGGAAGTGGAGATGAGGTGATGGTCAAAAAATCAGTAATTGCATTGTTAAAATGGACTCTGAGCGTTGCAGTTGTGTTTACAGCCATTTATGCTTTCTGTTGTGTTGGCATATCAAAAATATTAACGGATCAACAGTCAGCGTGGACAGGAATTAATGAATTGAGGATATGGATAGCGTTAATTCCGATAGTTTCATGTTGGGCTTTTATTTACGATGGCTTTTATATTGGTGTTACTTCAACAGGAAAAATGATGACGGCAACATTTGTTGCTACAATTGTTTTCTATATAATTGCGTTTATCCATTATGACGGTGATAGACTCACGACAGGAATCGAGAATAATAAAGAACTTTGGAGTGCTTTTCTTGCATATCTTTTATTGAGGGGAGTAATCCTCTCCGTCAGATGGAAGAACACACTGCAGGAAAGAATCATAAAACGGAATTGATTGGAATATGATAAAATTTGTAAATGCCAAGATAAATCTGGGACTGAATATAGTCGGGAAAAGGGAGGATGGATACCATAATCTTGAAACTGTTTTCTTTCCGGTCGGGATTGAGAGTGGAATGCCTCAACAGCCGGAAGCATTCGACGATATACTTGAAATAACGATTGATAAGACACAACCACCTGGCTGTCGGTTCCAGCTCATGGGTAGAAAACTAACTTGTGCACCGGAGAAAAATCTTGTAGTTAAAGCCACTACTTTGTATCTGAAATCTTTTTTTGATCGATTCGGTGGACTTGAGGAAGCAGGAATGTATAACATAACTCTTGACAAACATCTTCCGGACGGCGCAGGTCTTGGCGGAGGAAGTGCAGATGCTTCTTTCACGCTTGATTCTCTTAATGAATTGAATGGCTCTCAATTTACGAGAAAAGAACTTTGCGAAATGGCAGTGAAGTTGGGTGCGGACTGTCCATTTTTTATTTATAACACCCCATGTTTTGCAGAGGGAATTGGCGAGATCCTGACTCCTGTAGAAATTAATCTTCACGGTAAATGGCTGATAATAGTGAAGCCGGAGGTAAGTATATCAACAAAAGAAGCTTTCAGCGGCATCAGACCGAGATCTCCAAAATTTGACCTCCGTTTCCTTCCGGACCTTCCCTTAGAGAGATGGCGGGAATTGGTGGTGAATGATTTTGAGGAATCGGTGTTCCCTCTGTATCCGGAGCTTGCTGAGCTGAAACAAAATATATATGATTCGGGTGCAATTTATGCTTCAATGTCCGGTTCCGGGTCAGCAATTTATGGAATATTCACCGATGGAGATTCAGCAAAAAAAGCCCGAGACATTTTCTGCTCAACTTATAGAGGAGTTTGGTTGTTTGAATTATAGTTAGGAAATATAAAAACACCGGCGTCCCTGCTTTGAAAAATTTGGCAAAGAGATTAAAAGTGTGGTTACAGACTGTAAAAGATCTGTTTTTAACATTTCTTGGCTTGATTTTTGAACAGAAAACAAACAAACACCGATCCATTATGGAAAATAATAAGAACAATTATTATCAAAATAACCGTCCGGAGGGAAAGCCGGAGGATGCTGAGGAGAATGTACGTCCTGATGACGCTAACGTTTCCATAGAAGATGTTGCCCCGGAAGATATGGAAGAATCATCTTCTGAAGCGGCAGAAGAAAATAATTTGCTTGAGCAGCAAGTGAGTGATTTGCAGGCCCAGGTAGAGAAGGAGAAGAAAGAATATCTTTTCCTGATGGCAGAATTCGATAATTTCCGTAAGCGTACCCTTAAAGAAAAGAGTGAAATCATCAAAAACGCAGGGGAGAATGTACTGAAAGGACTTCTTCCGATAATGGATGATTTTGAACGTGGCATCAAGGCTTCGGAAACAAGTGGAGATAACGGCGCCATGAAAGAGGGAATGGTTTTGATTTATAATAAACTCAAAAAATATCTCGCACAGAATGGTGTGAAGGAGATAGATCCTGCCGACACCACTTTTGACACTGAAAAACATGAGGCAATTTCAGTGGTGCCTGTAGCCGATGAGTCTATGAAGGGAAAGATTCTTGACACTGTGGAGAAGGGTTACACAATAAATGACAAAGTGCTACGCCACGCTAAAGTTGTAGTTGGTCAGTAATTGTAACTCACAAACGGATTGTTAAAATCAAAACCTTTAATTTTAAGAGTAGTTAGCCATGGCAGCGAAAAGAGATTATTATGAAGTGCTTGGCGTCTCCAAGGGCGCAAGTGCAGACGAAATAAAGAAAGCCTATCGAAAGATGGCTATTAAGTATCATCCAGATAAAAATCCGGGTGACAAAGAGGCAGAGGAGAAATTTAAGGAGGCGGCTGAGGCATATGATGTACTCAGCGATGCAGACAAACGTGCCAAATATGATCAGTTTGGACATTCCATGGGCCCGCAGGGCTTCGGTGGAGGTGCCGATGGCGGTGGCTTCTACAGCGGCGGCGGTATGTCGATGGAGGATATTTTTGCTCACTTTGGCGATATCTTTGGTGGCAGAATGGGAGGCATGGGCGGCTTCAGTGGATTTGAAGGCGCCACCGGCAGCCGTCCCCGTCAACATGTCAATAAAGGAACAGACCTTCGAATAACAGTCAAGGTTACTCTGAAAGATATTATGAATGGTGTGGATAAGAAACTCAAGATTCCACGTCTTGTAGCTTGTCCTCATTGCAAGGGCACAGGAGCTAAAGATGGCACTGCATTCCATACTTGCCAAAGGTGTCATGGAACCGGCTATATCTCAAGAGTACAGCAGTCAATCTTCGGAGCTATGCAGAGTGAGGCGGTTTGCCCCGATTGTAATGGAGAGGGTAAAGTTATTTCTGAAGCATGTACCTATTGTAACGGTACGGGCGTAGAGAAGAAAGAGGAAGTTGTAAGCTTCCATATCCCCGCCGGTGTAGAAGATGGAATGACGCTCACACTACGTGGTCAAGGTAACGCACCTCGTCACGGTGGCGTTAACGGAGATCTTCTTATTGTAATTCAGGAAGAGAAGAATCCTGATCTTATCCGTGATGGCAATGACCTTATCTATAATCTTATGCTTGATTTCCCGACAGCGGCTCTCGGAGGTAGTGCGGAAGTGCCCACTGTAGACGGAAGAGCTCGTTTGAAGATAGCTGCAGGAACTCAGCCGGGTAAGGTTTTACGTCTAAGAGGTAAGGGATTGCCTGAAATGAATACCAACGTTAAAGGTGACCTTCTTGTAAATGTTATGGTCTATGTTCCTGAAGCTTTGACGGAGGCTGAAAAATCGGCAATCGAGAGCTTGAAGAATGCACCTAATGTAGTTCCTACGGAATCTACCTCTAAAAGAATATTCTCACGTCTGCGCCACATCTTCAATAAGGAAAATCGAGGAGTGGAATAAATAGATAAACAGAATTATTGAAATATTACGGAAAGTAAGTTCTAACTTCTTTTCGGAAATATATAAGGCAGTGCGTCCTGCAATAGTCAATAACCAATTTTTATTCTCATTAAATTGAGGTTCTTGCGGTTAATGGAAATTGCAGGACGCACTGCCTTATATCTGAGATGAGGTTTAAATTAATGTCAAGACACGCTGCAGAAGATTGCGTGTGGAAGAAGCAAAGCGAACTTTATAAGATTTGGCGGTGGCATCATACCCTTCGATAACACCTACTCCAAATATTTTATGGCTTACCCGAGTTCCTTTTTCCCAAGGTTTTTCAGTTCCTTGGCCCAATTCGTCATTCAGCATTGACACCAACCCGGCAGTGCCGGCTTTAAGGACAGGATCGATTACACCTTCAATTTTCAGCAAACCTTCCGGGACTTCAGACAAGAAACGGGACGGATATTTAAGAGCTCCGTTTTCATTCATATATCCTTCCGATTCACAAAGCCAAAGCATTTTTTCTGCTCGCGTCACGGCTACATACATGAGCCTCCTTTCCTCTTCCTCGCCGTCCTGTCTTCTTTCGCGTATAGAGCGGTGGTTCGGAAATATCCCTTCTGTCAATCCTACTACAAAAACTTCAGGAAATTCAAGGCCCTTGGACTGATGAATGGTCATCATCCTCACTTTCTCAGAATCTATAGATCTGTCGACATTGGTGTAGAGAGCTATCTCCTGTAGATATGAAATGAGGTCTGCATCACCTTCGTCCATTCTTCCGGCTTCAAATTCCTTCATTGAATTCATCAGCTCGGCGAGATTTTCAAGGCGCTCCTCTTCTTCATCGTTACGATATAAATCTGCGAGACCACATTCTTTCATCAGCCAGTCTGTAAGTTCAGACACCGGCATAATATTGGCTCTATCTCGTGCTGCATCAATAAGATTGATAAAAGTTCGCAATGCGGGCTTAGCAAATTGCTTATCGTCAATATGTCCTCGCAAAGCTTCCATAAGAGATATTCCTTCCACTTCAGCAATCTTTGTGAGTGCTTTCATCGAGGCATCTCCGAATTTACGCGCCGGAAGATTGACAATTCTTCTGAAAGACATATCGTCAGAATCCGTTGCCACTAACCTTAAATAGCTGAGCACATCTTTAATCTCTTTTCTTTCGAAAAATCTAACACCACCCCAGACTGAGTAAGGAATATGACGTTTTAAAAGAGCCTGTTCAATTTGTCTTGATAGAAATGAACTTCTATATAAAATTGCGAACTCGCCATATTTCATTCCTCCCTTTACCGCCTCTTCGATCCTTTCAGCTATTCTTTCAGCCTCCTCTTTTTCCGATTTGGCATGTAGATGGATAACCTGACGCTCGTTGAGCTTAACGGTAAAGAGCTCTTTTTTGACACGATTGTGGTTATGTTCGATTATATGGTTCGCAACATCAAGAATATCGGGGGTGGATCGATAATTTTCATTAAGAATGATGTCTGTCTTTGCCTTGAAATCGACAAATATTTTCGGATTCGCTCCCCTCCATTCATATATAGCCTGATCCGGGTCACCGACAACGAATAAATTTCCGTGATGTTCTGTCACTGCATGAAGCAGTTTCCAGTCATCGCCGGTACAATCCTGCACCTCATCGACCATTACATAGTTTAGCTTCTCGGTCCATTCCTTTCGAGCATCTTCGAAATGCTGAAGGATATAGAGAGTAAAATAAAGCAAATCATCATAGTCGAGTGCGAATTGTTTGAGCTGTAATTTCAGATATCTTACGGTTGCGTCAGGAGCAACCGGAGAGGAGCAGGGTAGAAGGTGTTTCTGGATATAGTGAGTAGGTTCATATCCCTTTAAAGCCGCGACTCCTTTAAGGAAACGTTCAGCAGTGGTTTTGCGCCTGTCAATTCCGAACTCTTGCATTGCCTGACGTGCCAGTCCTTTCCCATCTTCTTCATCAATGATGGTGAAATTACGTGGATAGCCAATACGGTAAATCTCTTTTCTCAGAAACTTGGCACAGAAACTGTGGATGGTACAGATAAAATCGTTCACGCTTCCTCTGTCCACCATTGTAGATATGCGTCGTTTCATCTCTTGTGCCGCTTTATTGGTGAAAGTCAGACATAAAATATTACCCGGACTGACTCCTATCTCATTCACAAGAAATGCATAACGATGGGCAAGGACACGTGTTTTCCCGGATCCAGCTCCGGCTACCACACGCACCCTTCCTTCAGTTGCTTCTACAGCTTGCTGTTGCTTGGAATTAAGGTTCATAAAGCAGTGCGACCGCATTTGCGGCAATTCCCTCACGTCTACCCGTAAAACCGAGACCTTCCGTTGTGGTTGCTTTTACTGAAACGCAAGAAACATCAAGATTCATAACTGTGGCAAGACAAGACCTCATCTCTTCGATATATGGCTTAAATTTGGGTGCCTCTGCCATGATGGTGAGGTCTACGTTACCGATTTCCCACCTCTTTGCCCTTATCAGTCGGCACACTTCTTCGAGGAGAAGCTTGCTGTCAGCTCCTTTATACCGGGGATCAGTATCCGGGAAATGATAGCCAATATCTCTTAGGGCGAGAGCTCCGAGAATTGCATCGCACAGTGCATGTATTGCTACGTCTGCGTCACTGTGACCCAGCAGCCCGTGGGTATGTGGAATCTTTATACCGCATATCCATAATTCGCGGTCATCCACAAGTCTGTGGACGTCATATCCTTGACCTATTCTAAACATATTGAGTTTTCTTGTTTCAACAGATGGTGATTTAATAAATCTATAAAATTTTATGATGCGAGAACATACTTGTGAAATTTAACGACCTTTTCGTCCAAGTAGTTCGCGTATGCCATCCATATCAAAAGAGAGAGTGAATCGGAGGGTTTGATCGAGGGGAGAGCTTTGAGCCGTTGCAAGCATGTAGGAAGCATCCAGACGAAGCACATTCAAAGCAAATCCGGCTCCAAATGTAAAGTAGCTTCTTCCTCCTTTGGAGGCATTTTCATAATTGTACCCGAGACGGGCGAAAAATTGTTGATTATAGGCGTATTCTCCACCCAAGGAAACGTTTATTTCCTTAAGTTCTTCACTAAATCCTCCCGGAGCATCGGAGAAGCTTTTGAAAATACCTGTAATAGGCGACATCGTTTCCCATTTTTCCTTTGCCTCTTCATATTGAGTCTGACCCTCTATTGTGTCCATGTCGTAATCTCTTTCTCTTGGCATAGTGGGTACGAGCAGTTTATTAAGATCAAGACCGATAGCCAGTGTGTTATAGTCAGCGAGCGGGAACATGAATTGAGTGCCGAGCCTAAGATTAGTTGGAAGAAAGGCATATGTAGCTCCGTGGTCATAGCTTACCTTTGTACCGATATTTGAAATGTCGAATCCCCATGCGAACTGACATTCGTTTCTACCCACCATAGGGTATGAGACATAATATCCGGATACATCCATAGAAAAAGCGCTTGCTGCCGTGTTTCTTTCGCCTGAATATGAGTCATCATAAGATAGGTCGGAAAGTATATAACGCATCACGACCCCTACTGAGAAAGAATTGGAGAGCTTACGCGAGTATCCCAAATCAAAAGCTAATTCATATGGGTTGATGGTCTGAAGAGCTTGTCCGGTAGTATAACCGCCAACGGTTACGTCTCCGAGCGAGAAGTATCGGAAAGATGCACTGAGAGCCTGTATATCAGAATCGCCGGGTTTCCAGTATCCGGATAGATCAGCTAAGAAAATATCGTTTACAATCTTCCTAAGCCAAGGGGTATAGGAAATTGCCAATCCCCCTTTACTGTAAGCGAATGCATATTTCGATGGATTCCAGAATTGCGAGTTTACGTCAGGGTCAGTGGCTGCTCCAAGGTTACCCATGCCGGACCCTCTGGCATCAGGAGCGATGCCGAGTGTCGTAACACCAGTATTCACAGGATTGAAATCGTTATCTTTTATCTTGTTCTCACCATAAGAGAAGGTTGGAACAAGAATAGTAATGACGGCTATAAGGATATATGTTATGGTCTTTTTCATTTTGGATTTGTTTAGACTCCGTCGTTAACGTATTGCAATATCCAATAAGGGCTTATTATCTTTCCTTACTTCAAGAATATCACCTATCTTGATCTCTTTTCCCTGAGAAAGCAAAGGGATCAGGAAATCTCCCATTTTAATAGTATTGCATTGAGAAACCATAGCAAGCGCTTCGTTAATGGCGGAGAGAAAAGCTACTTCCGGAATATCATGGCATTCTTCACTGTTGCATAAGAGTGTTATTTTACCATCTCCAAGATCGGTGACAGGAGTAAAATCTCCTACAATCAGTGAACGGTCGAAGGCGTGAGACATATCTATCGGCAACCCCCCATTAATGAGCTGCTTTCTTAATTCGGGAGCTCTGAAATGTACAGCCGGAGCCCATTCAGCGTAATATCTGGAGGCAAATCTCGGTGCTATTGATTTGCCAAGTCGGTTTATTTTAACCACAGGAGCTAAATAGGCCTCAAACTTATTGGCAAAATCCGGTATAAAAAAAGGTTTACCGGCGTTACACAATGCAGAATCAGGAATAAAATACCATGTATGTGTTTGATTGCCGGGGTTATTCCGGGCATTTTCCATTATAAATGTTTTCATATTGACTCTGCATTTAGACGGTTGTAAATCAATGCGAGATGAGCGTAAATGGATGTATTGGACATGACTATTCCTTCAGCAACCTTTACTCGGTATGGTGTAAAATTCCAAATTGCACGTATGCCCTCTCCGATGGCTATGTCTGCTGTATCCTGTGCGCAATTAGCGGGAACAGTGAGTATACCTATTGTAGCAGGATTTTTTTCCATAACTTCACCAAGGTCATCTATATGGTGTATCTCCACGTCGCCAACCTTTCTCCCCACTTTAGATGGGTCGATATCAAATCCGGCAACTATGTCGAGGCCATAATTTACGAGTCCGGAATCCTGCATGAGGGCTTTCCCAAGACTTCCCGCACCGAATACATATGCTTTATGAGAAATATGAAATCCGAGGAAATCAGCCAAAGCAGTGGCAAGCGCATCCACTTCATATCCTATTCTTGTTTTTCCTTTGAGGGCAAGAAAAGATAAATCTTTTGCAATTTGCGATGCATCGACGTTCAAGGCCCGTGATATCTGGGTGGAGGAGACATACTCCACGTCCCTTGCCTTGAGTATCTCTATATAAGCGAGATACCAAGGGAGTCGTCTTAGCGTGGGTTCAGGAAGGATTGGATTATTTATCATCATAAACTCTTGAAATCTGTAATGTAATGATTATTTTGAGGTTACGGCAAGTTTGCCGCTTTTCAACGCTGTCCTCCCATCGCGTGTTATTATCTTCGCTCGATATGGATAGATTCCTCTAGGCACTCGCGCTCCCTGGAAGTCGCAAAGATCCCAATAGATGCTTGTGGAAGAGAATGAACCTGAAGAAGCGCTTTCTCCAGTCCATACTTTCCTACCCGAGATATCGAAAACATCCACTTCCCATGCGGAAGCCTCTACAGGAGAATCTGACTCTATAAGGAAATTAACACCTGAAGATGCGGGGTTGGCATCCGTCACCAAGGAAGTAATTGAAGGTGACCACCCGGCTTCAACTCTAAAGGTGAGAACGGCAGAGGAAGAATTTCCCACATTATCCCAAACAGTGAGCTGAAGGGTGTGTTCTCCCGGATTAATGTTTTCAAGTTGATAGGAGAGCTCACCCATGCCGGCATCATCAGCATCAGGTGTAAAATAGGGAGTGAGATCAGTGAAGTAGATCTTATCATCAAGAACCAAAGAAAGGCCATGACCAATACCCGATTCTGAAAGATTAATACCGGATTCATCTGTCATTACAGCTTTCACTATAGGAGATGGTCCTACGGAGGATCCGTCATTGAAACCTTGGGTGTTAAGAAAGAATGCCGAAATCACAGGACCTACCGTATCTTCCTGACTCTTGTCGGAAGCACCATACACATAAAATCTGTCTGAGGATCCGCTTGCCTCACGGCCGTCTGAATCGGATGCGTAGAGCGAAAGCAACGCAGGACTATAGTTGTTTTCAATGTCTATAGGGATAGTGACAACTGTTTGCCAATGACCGTCTGTCACTCTTGCCCTTCCTGAAAACAGTCTTGTGGTACGGTCGTTATATTCCATTGTGACACCTGTAGATCCGTTGCCATTTGTAGTAACTACTTTTTCGGCATCATATAGGCGAATTTCCGTCACTCCATTGAAATCTTCAACGGTAGTACCATCGGTATAAGTTATCCTGCCTGAGATTTTTACAGAAGAAC
>CAZXHO010000037.1:0-12690 GCA_964640365.1 uncultured Sangeribacter sp.
CACTTACACTTATGCCGCCTACATGGTCCTAAATAATGAGGTGATCTATGGCAATGAACTCTCCTTCCAGACACCGGTTGGAATCAACGCAAATGAAGAGAGCGAAAACGATTATGTCAACATGGGCACTCGCCTTCAGTGGTGCCGTTATAATGTCGGTTCTACTTCAGAAAGCGCTGCCGGTACACTATTGGGATATGGCGATATCACCGGCTTTAACCATAGCACTGACCTTTCCAATTATGCAACCGGCGAAATCTCAAACACGAGCCGTGACGCAGCTGTGGCTTCCGGAATGGGTATGATTCCAACCCTTTCTGACTGGAATGAACTCCTTAGCGTTTGCGATCAGACTTCAACTGTTAAGGATGGAGTAAAGGGTATTTTGCTAACCTCAAGAGTAACCGGAAATAGCATTTTCCTTCCTGCCGGCGGTAAACGTGAAGGATCGGATGTCAACAATAATGACCTTTGCTTCTATTGGACAGGTTCTGCATCCCCGACAAACGGCGATTACGCAACCCTATATTGCGGCGATCAAGGTATGCAGAATGCTCTCCGAAGCACCGGTGCTTTGGTTCGTCCAGTGAGACGTGAATATATTCCGGAAATAGTTGCTGACGTAACTAAGCTTGCTGTAGGCGATTTAGAGGGCAACGGAAGAATACGTATCGAAATTTATAACGAATGGGGGAGCACAAAAGAAAATTGCCCAATTGATATCACTGCCATCAATTTTGAGAAACAGATGGTTGTAGACTTCACTATCTCCGGTATCAACGACAATTTGAAAGATGGAGCAATGGGTAGTTACCGTGCCGGATTCCAGTATGCCGATGCAAGTTGGGATCCCTCCTATTGGAGCGGTTATAACGGCAACAGCAATGATTGTATCATAACCGGCGATGGTTCCTATCGGGTTAAGTTCGACACTTGGGCATTAACTGAAAGCACTATAGTATTCTGTATCGATATCGATAAACTTGGCGCAGACCTCGTTGATCCAAGTCTGATTAAAGTTGAGGAATTGAAACTTCAGCTTGATCCCAAGACCCCATGCTATGCCAACGTTGATATTAACCCCGATAAGGTGGTGGTTTGCAATAAAGATGATAATGGCACAGATCTTAGAATAGAGCTTTTCAACGAGTACGGCCCCACTAACGACGGTTCTTATCCATATGATAATGTAATATTCGGTAAGGGCACCACAACCGCAAGTGTGACAATCACCGGTATTGACGGCAATCTGAAAGACGGGGCATCCGGTAAATATGTTGGTGCCATGAGTCTGGCAGCAAAGAGTTGGTGGCCAAGCTATTGGGGAGGCGGAGCAGGAGATCAGACTATAACCGGCGACGGAGAATATTTCTTCCAGGCTCCTCTTAATGATGCTGATGCTCAAGGTGCTGTAGTATGGGTTATAGACATTGCAGGACTTTGGTCTGATCTCGTGGATCCGAGCTTGCTGAAAGCTACCGTTACTAAGGTAGTAACCCCCGTATATCCGGAATGATTTATATAGCAATCTTTTAACTTAGCCCGGTTTATTACCATATAAACCGGGCTTCAAAAAAATATAAGAATGAATTTAAAATATCTATTATCATCGCTTTCGCTTATTGTCATTTTTTTCTTAAGCGCATGCGATAAAGACTCACCGGATGACGGTTCATCCAACGGCATTACAGCAAAAGGCGAAATTTATCTAACCGACAACACTCAACAGCCCTACAATTTTAAAGCACCGTCGAAACCTACCATCACAACTGATGCTTCTTGGCTTAGAATCGGGGAAATAGAGACGAAAGCCACCGATATTTATACCACGAATATTAGCGCTGAAAGAAATCCCAAGGCGGAAGAACGTACTGCTGAATTTGTGATAAAAGCCGGCAAACATGAAAAAATAGTCAAGGTTACCCAAAAGGAGGGTGATACTTTAGAAATATTAGGGGTTGAGCCCTCTAAAATACTTCAGCCTGAAGGAGGATCTATTACGATAAAATTCGCTGCAACAAGAAAACCTGCCGTGTATGCTCCCTATTGGTTATTGTTTGATGAGAACTTTGATTATACAAAGGGTGAATTAGTCTTTACCTATGGAGCCGCAACCTGGGAGGATAGAGATGGGGAGATTAACTTTGGCGTACCGGGAGTAGTAAAATCCATTAAGATAAGGCAAAATAAAGTAGAAATGCCCAATGAAATGGGCAGCACTGCCACGCAACTTGCCGCCAAAATGTATGCAGGTATAAATATCGGCAATACAATGGAAAGTCCCGAACATGAAGGAGCGTGGACTCAAATAGTAAATGAGGAATACATAGGCGGATTAGCAAAAATGGGGTTCAACGCTGTCAGAATACCTTGTGCTTGGGATAGCCACGTGAGCGATGCATCTACTAATACAATAGATCCATTTTGGCTTCTAAGAGTTGATCAGGTGATAAGTCACATTATTGGAAACGGCATGTATGCTATTCTGAATATCCATTGGGACGGAGGTTGGCTTGAAAACTCCAGTAAAGATGGATATGATGCAGCCGTCGACAAAAAGCAGAAAGAATATTGGACTCAGATTGCAAATCAGCTCAATCATTACGACGAACATCTTCTATTTGCTGCCATGAACGAGCCTAATGTAGCTGAAAAGGAGAATGGTGAAAGCCAAGAAGCTTTTGAAACCAGAAAGGCAAACAGCATTAAGGCAATAATGAAATATCAGCAGACAATGTTGGATGCAGTACGTGCGACTGGAGGGAATAATGCCTCACGGGTACTTGTAATGCAAGCTCCCAACACAAGCAACGAGATTGCTGTGGAAGGAATATACCAGCTTCCTAAAGATGTTATTGCTGATCGTCTGATGATTGAAACACATTTTTACGGTCCCTATCAGTTTAATATGATGGAAACAGATGCCGACTGGGGTAAGACCTTCTGGTACTGGGGCAAAGACAATCATGTTGCCGGGTCTGATCGTAATAGCACATGGGGAGAAGAAGAGTGGGTGAAAGAACAATTCGACCTCATAAAAAAACATTACACAGACAAAGGTATCCCAGGAATATTGGGAGAATACTGCGTATGCTGTAACCGTGAAAATACTCCCGGTATAGACGCGGATAAGTGGAAAGCATCAGCTAGATTATGGTCAAAGACTATCACAATTGAAGCGAAACGAGCCGGTATGGTTCCATTCTTCTGGGAAACAGGTGGAGATATCAACCGTTCAAATGGCACTATCAAAAACCCACTGCAACTCGACGGAGTATTTGAAGGAGCGGCGGAAGGTGCATATCCATTTTGATAGCTTGTAAACCCCTCGCATGGTTTACCAGTCCACTCTTTCCTATTTGAGCATAATTATAGAATAATGATCTTGAATCATCACAATGTCACTACAATACAATAATGCGAATATAAAATCATAATGTCATTATAATATTGCAAAGTGTTTTAACAAACAATAGGCGCCTCACAAATTATGTGGGGCGCCATTGTTTTATCACATTAGTAACAAGTGAATCAAAATCGGTTATTTTTCGGGGCGTAGGAGGCGGACATGATAGATACCTCCGGTTGAATTACCTTTTGATGTGCTGAATTTTACGTTTACACTATTCTTTCCTTCAAGGAGTTCGGATGGAATAGTGTATTCACGGTCAATAAATTCATCTTTACCCTTTAAGTTACCATTCTCAACCTCTGCAATCGAAATATCATCCACAAGGATAGAGAATTTATTGGAAGCACTTTCATTTCCCCAATATCTTACACGTAGAATCAGATCTTTTAGATTGTCGGTAGCAAGGTCATACGAAAAATAACCTCCGTTTGATGCATCTCTCCAAGGTTCACCGCTATAATTTCCTGAGCCCGAACCTGCAGACTTCATGCCGTGGTCTACTTCAGGCTGCTGTTCACCGGTATTGACCGCATCGACAGTGCGCTTGTCAAGTGCCAGACGCAACTCTTCATCCTGAAGGGCACGCTTTTTATAAGCGGAATATTCCTGTGGAGTCATTGAAAGCCAATATAGCATATATCGAGAGTCATGGATATCATGGAAGGGTTCAAGAACTACTTCTGCACCATCATTTACGAACACTCCTTTAGTTCTGAACGTAAAACCGTCTTTTTCCGGTTTAAGTGCATTAAGTTTCTTTAGAATATCCTGACGTTTGCCTATAAGCAGTGGCGTTTCAAACACTGAAACAAGCGGTCCACCGGCAATATGCCCCCAACGATGATCGCCGGCAATAAGTCCCGGCATGGGTACATCGGAGTTAAGACGGGCTGCCAAAACTATGGGTCCCCTCATAATACTTACATAAGACGGCAAATAGTTCAGCTCTTCGATTCTCATATTCATGGGAAGCTCCATCTCCACCACATCTCCATCTCTCCATTCTCTTGTAAGAGAAATATAGGAAGATGGAACAGATTTTACCTTTATACGTTCTCCGTTTACTTTAACAACCGGCTCAGCACACCAACCGGGGTGTCTCAGGTTAAGGGTAAACTCAGAAGGATAATCCAAAGATATTTTTATAGATGTAGATTCCTCATTTGGGAAATTATTGTTTTGTGTAAGCTTTATTCCTTTGGCTTTCCAATTGAGTTCGGAAGGAATAAACAGGTTTACCCATAAAGAATCAGCAGAATGAGTATAAATGAACTGACCATATTTTCCATGATTTTCCATTCCTGTGCCCACACAACACCACATGGCACTGTTCGGTTGTGAGTATACCCTGTAATGACCGGGACGAGCTGAAGTAAAATAAACATATCCGCCGTGCTCCGGATGTTGGGTTGAAAGAATATGGTTGTAGAGCGCTCTTTCGTAAAAATCTGCATATTTGGCGTCAGGAACCATCCTAAACAATCCTTCCGTCAGCTTCAGCATATTATTGGTGTTACAGGATTCAGGTCCTTCACGGTCATCCACATAGCTTTTGGCATCTGCAGCTGAAGCGAAGTGCTCCCTACGGCTATTTCCTCCAATTGAAAGTGAACGGTTGTTTACGACAGTATCCCAGAAAAAATCTGCTGCTCCGTGATATGACTCATCTCCACTTACCTCCGATACCCGCTGGTAACCTATGACCTTTGGTACTTGAGTGTTGGCATGAAGATTGTCCAGATTATCCACACCTTTATTCAGGTCATCAAAGATGGCATGGTGAGTGAACCGTTTTGCTATGTCAAGATATTTTTGATCATCCGTAATCGCGTACGCATCCGCGAAAACTTCATTCATTCCACCGAACTCATTACCCAGCATCTGCTCCATCTGGTCGTCTGTGAGTTTAGAAACAAGCTCAGCACCCCAATCGCAGAAATTCAAGAATAAGTTCAAACCTACTTTTGAACCGGTGTAAACCCAGGCATCACGCAGTCCGGCATACATTTTATGCACGTTATACCAAGGTACCCAATACTCCCAGACCTTTCCCGTGTTGCCCTTCCTTATCTCTTCCCAAAGTAAATCACCACCCGGCACTCCGCCAATGTAACCATCATTTCTGGCAGCCGCGCACATTGCCAATTGCGATAACATGTATTCAAGACGCTCCTTAAGACGTTCATCACCTGTGGCTGCATAATGTATGGCAAGTGCCGTAAGATAATGACCCCCCACGTGGCCGTCAAGACCAGCCCAATTAGGGAAGTCTTCACCTTTTGGAGTCAGCCCCGCCTCTTTAAGATAGGGTGCAAGCAGTCTGTCAATGTCGTATTCCAACAATGTGTTAACATTCAGATCCATTGCCTTTTTAAAAGGGCTATCGAGCAATTTCACATCTCCCAAAGGAAATTCATTAGAATATAAAGACTCCTGTGCAGAAATCAATTGGGGTGTAATTAAAGCTGACAGTATAAGAAATTTACCAATTATATTCATATGGTCTGTTATTTTTCAAATTGCCAAGAATCGAATTGCAAAAGGTTGTTACCTTCACCTGTAAATACAAAGTAAAGGTCATGAATACCGTCACGTTGCTTTATATCGCAACGTTTATCAGCCCAGTCACTACCTGTGGAAGCATCCATAACACCAATCAACTCACCGTTAGGAGCATCAAGATGTAACTCTATTCCTGATCCGGTTTTGCCATTCCTTAAACGAGCCGCAAACGATTTGGCTCCTTCTCCGAAATCCACTTCCCTAACTTTTATCCAGTCCCCCGGATCAACATTATTCACATATACGCTGTAAATATTGTCGTACCCTATACCTATTCCTTCTTCCCATGCTATTGTTTCTCCTTGCTGACGGACATAAGGATTTAAAGGATTGACACTCTTCAAAATTCCCCTCTTGTCATGATGGATATAAGGTATTGATCCGTCAGGATTGAAATTAAAGGGAACCACGCTTGCGGTCCGTCGGCGGCTATGCGCTTCCGGCAATCCCTCGTCCATATAGAATAAATACCATTGACCCTTGTATTCACACATACCGGTATGGTTACCCATTCCCCCATGTTCAAACGCCCGCATAATTTCGCCACCGTATTTCCATGGTCCCAACGGAGAATCTGCCCATGCCCAATAAGTATCTTCCGGACAATGTGCCGCATATGCCAAATAATACTTATCGCCACGTTTTGTCAGCCACGGCGCCTCCTCATAGTCATCTCCGAAAGCATCTTTATCCTTAATTTCAAATACATGTATGTCTCCATCATAGCTGATCATGTCTTCGTTGAGTCTGACGGCATAAAGGGCATTATTTCCCCAATAAAGATATGCCTGTCCGTCATCGTCTATAAAAACCGTCGGGTCTATATCTTCCCAGCCATGACCGCTATAGTTGGTATCATCTGCATAAATAATTTGATTCCTTCCTCCGAGAGGATTTGTGAAAGGTCCGTATGGTGAATCCGAAACAAGCACAGGAACTCCACTTGTGGAAGGATAAAAATAAAACTTTCCGTTGCGATATGCCATTTGTGAAGCATTCGCATTTTCATGTTCTCCAAACAATGATATGTTGAAAATGGGTGCATGGTGAGTCCAATTTACCATATCGGTTGTGGTAAAACACAGATAATCTTTCATAACAAACTGATCCGGTGTGGCTTCCCATTCATCGTGTCCGGTGTAAAGATAAAGAGTGTCACCTACTACAAGGGGAGCAGGATCAGCAGTAAATTCAGTTTGAGAAATAGGATTCTGAGCATTCAATGTGAATGCGGCAGAGATCAACAGAGATACAAATAGTCCCTTAACTATGGATGGCTTATGTTTCATGAAAAATAGATATATTTTAAAAGAATACCGTAGGATCTATATCCGCGTTCGGACGATGCGAAGCAGTCATAGAATCAGTTATAAGTGGAGAACCGGCAGGTCGTGCCGGTTTGAAAGGGCCAATAGGAGAATCGCCTACAGCCACATCAATTTTATGCTCACCATTGCGCGTATCATCAAGAGTCACATAAAAATAATATTTACCATTCCTCTCCACAACCTGAGCTGCCCAAGCGCCATACGGATTGGAATGGGGGAAATCTCCTGCTTTCAATACCGATCCATGACATTCCCAATTAACCATATCATCTGTGGAATAGGTTAACCAATAAGGCATCGTAAACCATCCACCCGGCGCAGCACAATCCTCTCCCACATACACATACATCCTTCCATTTGTAACAAGACCTGCCGGGTCTGCTGTAAAGCGATCTATAAAGAGCGGATTAGAACCGGGGGTATGAGTTCTGCCAATTCCTTTTATCTTAAGATTTCCCACTTCTCCGTTACGTAATTGCAAAGAATTAGGGTAACCACCGGGATATCCATGTCCTATAATCCAACGACCCGGAACATAAGGCAAAGCATCCCCCAAATATAGAAGATAGCTATTATTTTTTTCCAATATACTGTCTGACGGAGTGTCAGAGGGATATACATTCAATTCGAGTAAGGACATAATCATGTCTTCCTCATTCCTTTGAATATTGTATACCGAAGATTTAACACGGACATCATACTTCCGGGAGTCTGTCATTCTCGGTCCTGTTACAATTCGGCAGGGAACTCCGTTTGATTGCATAACCTCAGCAAAAACTTTTTCGCTTCCGGGGTCATATCCAACTGTTAGCAAACCAACCTTTGAACCCGCAGCAGATTCCTTACAAAGAACCGCTTGTTCTGTTAAAAAGGTATTAAATTTAACTGTAAAGGTGATTTCGAAACCATCTCTGTAGTCAGCAAAAAACAATGGGTTAAGGTTATCAGTCACAGCTTCTCCGCAATCCAGGGTTATGATTGTATCCGGACGTGAGAATCCGAAATCCCTCAGATCTCCGGACACAATGGGACGTACGGATTCTGAGAACATAAATCCGGAGACTCCGCAACCAATAGATAGCGCCAACAGTAACCTTTTCATAAATATTTTTTATTGAGCTTTTTTCACATAATATTCACCGCCCGGCACAGTTTCAAGATCATACTCGTAAGTGCGCAATAAGATTGGATATTGTTTAGTTGTTTCAGGGGATACTATGGCATCAGCCATCTTTGCACCTGCCATCAAAGGATTAGGACACTCCCCGGCGGCCGGTCTTAAACCTTCACCTTCCAAGGGCACATACGAACGAATTCTGAGCGGACCTCCAATATTTGACACAATGCGAGCTTCGGAAAGCTGACCTTTGTCCCATTTCATATCAACAGTATAATTTCCCCTGCCTTTCAAACCTTTGACTTCTCCTTCATACCAACTGTCGGGCAAAGCCGGGAGAAGATGCAACGCTCCATCGTGGCTCTGCAACAGAATCTCTGCGATACCGGCAGTAAATCCGAAATTGCCATCAATCTGAAAAGGTGGATGGGCATCAAAAAGATTCGGATAAAGACGACCGTTACCCTCATACACAGAACCATTTGATGGAGTAAGAAGTGTGACAAAATTTTTAATTATTTTATCGGCATGATTTCCATCAAGCAAACGGGCCCAAAGATTAATTTTCCATCCAATACTCCATCCTGTAGCCATATCTCCCCGCTGAGTTAAAGAATTCTTTGCCCCGGAGAATGCAATTGGAGTTGAAGAAGGGGTTATCTGATTGGAGGGATAGAGACCGTATAAGTGGGAGACATGGCGGTGTTGGTCTTCCGGATCATCGGCATCTACATACCATTCCTGAAGCTGATCATACCTGCCTACTTGCATCGGTTGGAGTTTTGAGACAGCATTTCTCAGTTTGTCCATATATGCTTCCTCCTCACCCAATAAAGCGGCACATTGCAAAGTGTTATACAGTGCATCGAAAGCTATCTGATTGTCCATAGTGCAGCCTGCCGTGATCCATGAGCTGCCGTAGCCATGCTCGGGCGACATCGAAGGCACTGTAACCAGATAACCGGTTTCAGGATGTTCTACCATCGCAGAAAGATAGTAATCTGCCGTACCCTTTATGACAGGATAATATCTTTTAAGAAAATCCAAGTCGCCTGTATATAAGTAATGATCCCAGAGATGAGTGGCGAGCCAAGCACCTCCATTAGGCCACATTCCGTACTGAGCCATATCAATCGGTCCGCAAACTCTCCAGATATCAGTGTTATGATGAGCCACCCAACCATCAGCATCATAAAGAACTTTCGCGGTTTCGGCACCCGTGTGAGACAGGTCTTCTATCAGGTCAAAAAGAGGTTCATGACATTCAGCAAGATTAGTCACCTCAGCGGGCCAATAATTCATTTCAGCATTGATATTTATTGTATATTTACTATCCCACGGCGGTGTATTAGAATCGTTCCATACTCCTTGCAGATTGGCAGCCTGTCCACCGGGTTGTGATGAACAAATCAGAAGATAGCGTCCGTATTGGAATAGAAGTGCTAACAAAGATGGATCATATTCTTCTTGGAATTTTAATACACGCTGATCTGTCTCCATGCCACTCGCCGGAACTGAAGGAAGTGTGAGTGAAACCCTTTCAAACTGGCTATGATAAGAATTTATGTGCCGCGATAACGCCTGATCAAAATTCATTTTTACCGCAGAGTTCAACAACTTCTCCACACTCTTCTGAGGATTACCGCTAACATCATGATAATTAACAAAATTAGTGGCAGAGGCAATATAAAGCACAGCGTTAGACGCATTTTTTACCGTTATATGATCCCCCGAGTCATTGACAATACCATCGCTCACAACTCTTATTCCGCACTTTGCTGTCAGAGCAGCACTTATTCCTTCCTGTTCCCTGCCTTTGACAGTCACCAACATTTCCTTTCCTTTTGTTCTCACGGAGCCGTCTCCCGGAAGGTCATAAGAAAGGGTGAAATTGAGTGCTTTTCCCTTATCTGCTGAAAGTCTTACCATTATCACTCCGTCAGGAAGGGATGCTATGGTCTCTCTTTTGTAGTTCACCCCTCCTATGTTATAAGTCACTTCTGACACAGCATCCGATATATTTAGCTCGCGCCTGTAATCTGAGACATCCCCTTCATAACTGAAATCAATCAAAAGAGATCCCAGGGTAAGAAACGACATGCCATGATGAGGAGTAAGATAATATTGGTCTATCAACCGTTCAGCTTCTTTCTCCTTTCCTTCAAAAATCAGATTTCGGATTTCCTGAAGATGTTTTACTCCTTCCGGGTTATTATTGCTGTGAGGGCCACCTGCCCAGAATGTCTCATCATTCAACTGTATTTTCTCTTGGTTTACACCTCCGAAGATCATTGCACCCATACGGGAGTTGCCAATTGGAAGAGCTTCCACCCAAATAGTAGCCGGTTTTGAGTACCATAACTTCAAAGGTGCATTCCCCCACAGAGTAAATGTAAGGGAAGATATGATTACAAGTATGAATATAAGACTACACTTCTTCATTCTGCACGAAATATGAATTATAATAATTACTTTGAGAACTGCCAGCTATCGAATTGCATCAGGTTATCTCCGGCACCACCAAATACGAAATATAGATCGTGTATGCCGTCACGTTTCTTGACAGTTGCAGATTTTTCCGTCCATTCACTTCCCGAGGAGGCATCAACCGTTGCTATAAGTTCACCGTTTGGAGCATCGAGACGGACTTCAATTACAGCACAGGGTTTTCCGTTGCGAATTCTTGCAGTGAAGCTTTCCGCTCCATCTCCAAAATCCACTTCCCTCAATTTGATCCAGTCACCCGGATCTATATCCTGCACATATACTGAATAGATATTATCATAGCCAATTCCGATTCCCTCTTCCCAAGCAATCGTTTCACCTTGCTGGCGTACATAAGGGTTGAGGGGATTCACGCTTTTAAGCACACCGCGTTTGTCATGATGCATATAAGGTAACGATCCGTCTTTGTTGAATTCAAAGGGGATTACGCTTGTGGTACGTCTTTTGCTGTGAGAAGTAGGAAGCCCCTCGTCCATATAAAAGAAATACCATTGTCCCTTGAATTCACACATGCCAGTGTGGTTACCCATTCCTCCATGCTCATATGCGCGCATCAATTCTCCGCCATATTTCCATGGTCCGAGAGGAGTGTCAGCCCATGCCCAGTATGTATCTTCAGGCACATGGGCTGCGTAGGCAAGATAATACTTGTCGCCACGCTTTGTCAGCCAGGGAGCTTCCTCATAGTCATCTCCGAAAGCCTCCTTGTCTTTAATCTCAAATACATGTATATCTCCGTCATAGCTGATCATGTCTTCGTTGAGTCTGACGACATAAAGGGCATTATTCCCCCAATACATATATGCCTGTCCGTCGTCATCAATAAACACGGTGGGATCTATATCTTCCCAACCGTGACCGCTATAATTTGTGTCTTCCGAATTTATAAGAAATTTCTTTCCACCCAAAGGATTGCTAAATGGTCCGTACGGGGAGTCGGAGACAAGAACCGGAATTCCGAACGTAGAAGTATAGAAATAATATTTGCCATTCCTATATGCCATCTGTGCCGCATAAGCAGAATTCTTAGCACCAAAACCTTCATTATTGAAAATAGGAGCGTGGTGTGTCCAGTTCACCATATCAGTAGTGGTGAAGCAAAGATAATCCCACATTATGAAGTCTTCAGGAGGAGCTATATTCTCGTCATGTCCGGTATAAAGATAGAGAGTGTCACCCACCACAAGTGGAGCAGGATCAGGAGTAAACTCTGTCTGGGATATAGGATTCTGGGCATATGCACCAGTAGTGCCAAGTATTAAAAAAAGAGTGATTGAAATGCGGTTCATCATTATTTCATATTAATCGGTTCAACCACCATCACCGCTCCTCCACGTGGCAAGAAGTTTAATGACTGTGGGATAGTGTTTATATCTGATATTTTCCACCCATTATTTCCTGTGGCAGACGGACCATCTTCAAAAAGAATACCTTTTACAGAATTACCGTCAATTCCAAGGCGTGATATATCCAATTTTACATTCTCGCGCATAGTATCACTACCGTTGATGGCAGAAATCCACCATTTTTTACCGTTTCTACGTGCCATGACAACATATTCTCCGGGATACCCTCCGAGAAGACGTGTTTCATCCCACACCGTGGGTAGTTCAGAGAGATAATCCCGAACTTCTTTCGGCTGACCCAAAAAACTTTCAGGACGGTCAGCAAGATGCTGGATACCCGATTCATATAAGGCAGTGAGCGCCAATTCATGACCGTTAGTAGTAATATGCGGATGCTGAGAATCCGTAAACGCACATGGC
>CAZXHO010000038.1:0-12672 GCA_964640365.1 uncultured Sangeribacter sp.
CAGCTGCATAAGGCCATAGAAAAAAGCTTCAGGACGCGGAGGACAACCGGGAATAAACACGTCTACCGGAAGAATTTGTTCCACTCCCGGCACTACGCAATATGAGTTTTTGAAAGGTCCTCCGGAAACTGCACATCCACCGCAAGCAATTACATACTTCGGCTCGGCAAGCTGCTCATAAAGACGGCGTAGAACCGGAGCCATGCGATGGACAATTGTACCTTGAACCATTATATAGTCAGCCTGACGGGGAGAATTTCTTGCCACCTCAAAGCCGAAACGGGCCATATCATAGCGTGCTGCGCCAAGACTCATGAATTCGATAGCACAGCAACTCGTACCAAAGCAGAGAGGCCAGAGTGAATTAGATATACCCCAGTTTATCAGCTGATCAAGTTTTCCGACTACAACATTTGCTCCGGTGGCATTGAGTTCTTCAACGAGCTTATCGATATATTCGTTATCTTTGAAGTCCTCATGCTTCATGCTCTTAATTTTCACTTCCATTTCAACGCTCCTTTCCGCCATGCGTATGCGAGGCCTAAAATAAGAATAAACATGAAGATGCCGATGCATAGAAGACCCTGAGGTCCAAGTCCACGCATCACAACCGACCAAGGATAAAGGAACACAGTCTCCACATCAAAAATCAGAAAGAGAATAGCAAAAATATAGTAACCTGCCTTGAACTGAATCATTGATTCGCCTCGCGTAGGTATACCACATTCATAAGGCTCCGCTTTCTTAACAGAATACGATTTCGGAGAAATCAATTTCGCTATCAGCAAAGCAGCAAATACAAGACCAATGCCGGTCAGCGTGGCAGTAACGGCGAGGGTATTATTGCTTATCTCCAACAAAAGATTCATATAATAGTCTTATTTTAAAAGTTTTAATCTATCATGGTATGGCAAATGGAGGCTATTCCATTTGCATGTTTTTGCAAAGGTACTTAAAAAATCTTAATCGCACAAGATTTTTTTAGCTATTAAAGTGTATTTTTCTTCCTCTTTATTCACCTTTAACCAGAGGATAACCTCAATCCCTAAATAACGTCTAACCTTCTGTAAGGATACTAACTTAAATTGGTCTTCACCAATCTTCCTTCCTCAATTAAAACCTTACTTATAAAAATGAATAAAGGAGAGCCATTCAAATTGAACTGCTCTCCAATTATTTTACAATTTACTAAATTAAAATTCAGGATATTTTACATCATGCCTTTCATTTTTTCAGGCAGAGTGACATATGAACCTGAGAATAAGCCATTATAACTTGAATTCTCATCAGTCGGGTTATTAACAGTATAGTTCATAATCACATCTGTCATCCATGTATTGGTAGTCATCATATGGAATGACTTAAAGGTGTATGCCGGCATTGGAGTTACACCTTCGGGATTTGGGTAATAACTTGTGCCTTCCGGTATAAGAGGAACTATATCTTGTCCTGAGATCACATAACCGTTGGAAGTAATTTTAACGTCAAGATCAGGAAGATAAATTGCTTCTTTCAAAGGTTCATGTGGGGAACTCGAAAATTTAGCTTTGTAAATGACAATCCCTGCTTTACTTTTCTGAACATCAATTATAACCCTATAAACTGTATTTTTTGAAACATTTGTAGACTGTTGGCCGTCATATATATAAGACGTTGTAGTGTCTCCTGAATAAAACGCATCACAGATAAATGTTCTTACCATATACTCATTACCAAGCCTATAGTTAGAAACTACCAGCGGGCTTACGTTTTTGGAAAGTGCGGGATGAAATATTGTACCCGGTATATATTCTGCCTGGCCGTTAGCATTTTTATATGCAGGTGTGAATACACTTGTTGGATCAAAATCATTCGGCAACTGATAGGGAGAAATTAAGAAAGTTCCACCGTTCAAAAGCATTCCTCCTGTAGATTGATCAGCCGTCACTCCTTGCAAATAAACCTGATAGGGAGTTGGATATTCGACAGCAACCGGGGCTGAGGCAAATTTATGGTCGGTATTGTCAAACTTCAATTTTTCAGTAGAAATGGTCATAAGATCTTCGTTTCTATCAAGAAAAAAGGTATAAACACCTTCAGACATTGACCCTTCTCCACCAGCAAGAGGGAAAATCATGTTGCAAGTAAAATAGGTCTCGGTTACTGTGTTTTTACCCGGTTCATTGTTACATGATGCAAGTAAAAGACCTGACAAGGCCAGAAAACTTAACGTTAATTTATTCATTTTTTTAATTATTATATAGAATTATATTAAAATTCAAGTCTTGCAGTTACTCCCAGTTCACGTCCTCTTACTCTCTGAAAGAATTCATTTCCCATAGACATGAAGTAAAATGTATGATAACGCGTATCTGAAAGATTTTTACCCCAAAGCTGGATGTTGAATTTATCACTTCCAACAGTTATCCCTGCGCCCAGAAGAGAATAAAAATTCTGCTTTTCGGTGTTAGATTCATTCCAATATATCTTACCGGCACCCCTCATGTTGACGTCAAGCACTATGTTGCCCAGCCAATCAACATGGGTCGGCAAGCTGAGAACCCCTTGCAGGAAGAGAGTGTTTTGAGGTGCATACGGAAGATATTTCCCTTTATAGTCGTTAATTCCGTCATTGAACTTTCTGAACTTTGCATTGGTATATCCATAACTTCCGAGCAGTGTCAATTTATCGAAAGGAGTAAACCTCATCGAAATTTCTCCTCCGAAACTATGGGTTTTACCGGCATTTGTCATTATTCTTCCTGTAGTAGTACCATCCGGAAACATGGTTAGCTGCTGATCACGGCAGTCTATGAAAAATGCAGCAATGTCAAACTGAAGATTTACATCAGGCAGTTCAATATGACTACCAATCTCATAATTCCAACTTTTCTCGGGTTTATATGAAACGATTTTACCAACCTCATATTGTGCTCCTATACCCATAATTCCCATAAGTCTCTGTTGCAAGACGTCACTGAACATTTGAGTATTGAATCCACCGGCCTTATAACCTTTGGTAATTTTGGCATAGACATTGCCTGCTCCCGACTCAAAAGCATATGTTACAGCTACCTTTGGCAAAAGGTTTAGGAAATCACGAGAAAGGTTGCCTTGGTCGTCAATATCAATAGGAACATCCCGATATTTCTTATATGTGTCATCTTCCTTATGATAGATGGTATAACCGGTGTGGCAAAAGCTTTTATAGTTCAAAGTAGCATGTTCATAATCCAATCTTAAGGCTCCCGTAAAAGTCCAGTTTCCCGTTGAAAGTACTGATTCATGGTATAAAGAACAGCCTATAGTAGGAATTGTAAAATCACTGTTAAGGGGAAAAGATCTTTCCCACCATTTAATAGGATAAGTCTGATTTGCCGAATTGCGGTGAGCCTCTATAAGTTCAGATATTCCCTTATCTTTGAAAGTGACCGGAGCTTCCATTTTCAGATGCTTATAAAATCCAAAAGCACCTATGAGCCAGTTGTAATTACCACCTCCATTGCTCTTCACTACCAGATCCTCAGTCACTGCTGTCTCTCTCTTCTTTTGAGTCAAAGTAAAAAAATCTAACGGAAGGAAATCTTGGTCAAGGGTCATATTATCATTAATATGTTGCACCGAAGATATTGAGATAACTGAAAAGTTTTCCGCAGAATATCTTACCGATAGTCCATCCGTAAAAGTAAATCTTTTATAGAAGCATGTGTCATTATAAGATATTTCACCGGTCTTTTTAAATTCATACGGATAACCTCCTTGCCGGAGAAGACCGGCGGCAGCTGTGTTCACTATATTCCATCCGTCACCGGGTCTCCAAACAAATTTTATTCTGCCACTCCAATTTTTCTCATGATCTGTCTTTTTTCCATTATAAAGATTTTCAAAAAAACCTTTCTGGCTTCCATAAGATCCGATTATTGCCAATGCAGTTTTCGGATTAAATCTATGATACCATCCGGCTGAACCCTTAATCCTACCCCCGCTGCCACCTTCCAGAAGGAAGCGCCATCCCTCAAACCGCATAGGAGAAAGAGTGGTTACGTTTATTACTCCTGCCATGGTATTTCTACCATATAATGTGGACTGAGGTCCGCGAAGCATCTCTACATAGGCTATATCAGCTATATCAAAATCATAAGCATCTTTATTCAGATAAGGAACATTGTCCACATTCAAACCGACAGAGGGTTGATCCATTCTTGCTCCGATTCCCCGGACATAAATTGACGACGTGATCCTTGATCCGTAGTCGGGCATAAAGAAATTGGGGACAACATCCGAAATTCCTTTAATACCTACAGCTCCGATTCTTTCCAGCTCAACAGCTCCCACAACAGTTGATGCTTCGGGCAATTCCTTGAGACGAGAAAATTGTTTTACACTCGTGACATTTACCTCTTCAAGCATGGTGCCCAAAGTGTCACGGCGTTCATCCTCAGCAAAACCTTGCTGTGAAAAAGTTGTCAGGAGAATTAATATTATGGGAATATAATGTTTCACGGTGCAAAACTACATCCATTTTTCTCCTTTCGCAATCCTCATTTTTGATGATTTTATGAGTAATTGTCACATTAAGTAACAAAAAAATGATTTTTTTATTAATTTTGCAAAAATCTAATCAACATCCTGTAATCCTGAGAAATTTGATCGACAGATTACCAAATACTATATTCAATTTACTCTTTCCTCCTTATCGATGAGACTACATGCTTTAATGAGAATATGGATTATTTGGCAACAATTTTATATTCCTGAGGATTACACGACATTATTCTACTAATTATTAAAAGGCACGATAATATGAAATCGATCAGAGAACTTTATAGAATCGGCAAGGGTCCGTCTTCAAGCCACACTATGGGACCAAGAAAAGCTGCTGAAATCTTTCTTAATAAACATCGGCATGCCGAAGGTTATGAAGTGGTTCTTTACGGAAGCCTTGCTGCTACCGGTAAAGGACACATGACCGATGTTGCCATAATCGATGTGCTTTCAAAAAGTGAGCTACCAGTTAATATAATTTGGAAACCGGATATCTTTCTTCCCTATCATCCGAACGGAATGACGTTCCGCAGTCTCAATGCCGCCGGACTTCCCTCAGATGAATGGACTGTCTATAGCGTTGGAGGCGGAGCCATTGAGGGTGAAGGTCTGGCACATGAAGAAAGTGCCGAAATATACGACAAAAACACCATGACTGAAATCATGGATTATTGCGACCGCAGCGGCAGGAGCTATTGGGAATATGTGGAACAGTGTGAAGGGAAAGATATCAATGATTATCTTGACGAGGTGTGGGAAACCATGAAAGCAGCCGTTGAAAGAGGACTTGCCACTGACGGCCGTCTTCCGGGCCCCCTTAATCTCAGAAGAAAATCACGGTCATACTATATGAGAGCTGAGGGATACCGCTCAAACCTCCGCTCACGAGGTCTGGTTTTCTCTTACGCACTTGCCGTAAGTGAGGAAAATGCATCCGGAGGAACAATTGTAACAGCTCCTACATGTGGTAGCTGCGGCGTGGTTCCGGCAGTGCTTTACCACCTTTGGAAAAGCCGTGAATTTTCTCCCATGGAGATGCGTCATGCATTGGCTACAGCTGCATTGATTGGAAATATAGTGAAACATAATGCCAGTATTTCGGGCGCCGAGGTTGGTTGCCAGGGAGAAGTTGGAGTTGCCTGTGCAATGGCTGCGGGAGCAGCGTGCCAACTATTTGGAGGTACACCCGCGCAGATAGAATATGCTGCCGAGATGGGACTTGAGCATCATCTTGGAATGACATGCGACCCGGTTTGTGGATTGGTTCAAATTCCATGTATCGAGAGAAACGCCTATGCAGCTGCACGTGCTCTCGATGCCAATATCTATTCCACATTCTCAGACGGGCGCCATCGTGTGACATTCGATAAACTTATACAAGTGATGAAAGAGACAGGACATGACCTTCCTTCTCTTTATAAGGAAACCGGCACCGGAGGTTTGGCAAAAGACTATACAATTGACCACGTAGACAAGCACCACGTTGAATAATTTTACAATACATACTTTAGGATGCGGTTCGGCAAAGCCTTCGTTCCGTCATCAACCCTCTTCCACGGTGATAGATCATCGTGGAAACCTTTTTATGATAGATTGTGGAGAGGGGGCTCAACTGGCTTTTATGAAACAACGTCTATCTTTTAGCAGATTACAGCATGTATTTCTTACTCACTTGCATGGTGACCATGTGTTTGGACTACCGGGATTGATCGGCACTCTTGCACTAAACGGCACCGGTGGTCACATAACAATCCATACTTTTGAAGAGGGGAAAAAACAACTTCTTTCTATCTTTGATTATTTTTGCCGAGACACACCCTTCGACATCCGATTCAATGTCATAAAACCGGAGGAAGAAGTGATTTTGGAAACGAAATCTATCACAGTCAGGACAATCCCTCTCAATCACCGAGTACCGACCGTAGGATTTGTATTTGAAGAGAAACCCGGAGCTCGACATATTCTCCCCGAAATGACACGTTTTCATGAGGTGCCGGTTGCAATGATGAAAAGAATTAAGGAAGGAGAAGATTTCATTAAAGCGGACGGTACTGTTATTCCTAACAGTCTACTCACGAAACCTCCAACTCCTCCAAAATCCTATGCTCACATGAGTGATACAGCATATATGAGCAGTCTCGCTGAGAAAATCGGACCTGTTGATCTTTTGTTTCACGAAACCACATATCTAGAAGAGCACAAGTATGTGGCTGCACCACGCGGACATTCAACCGCTAAACAGGCTGCCATGGTGGCACGTGATGCCGGAGCTAAGGCTCTTCTCACCGGACATTACTCCTCGCGTTATAAAGATGACTTTCAATTTAAAAAGGAAGCTGAGGAAATCTTTCCAAACGTTATTTTGAACCACGAAGGACTCGTGTTTTCAATCTGATAATATAATTGACTCTACAGTGATGCAGATTCTGTAAGAGGAGCAAAATAAAGTGGGACCCTTCTATAAGAGGATCCCACTTTTCTATATTAATTAATTGAGTTTCTCTATTTCATTTTGAGAATCTTACCTATCTGTTACCCTTATTCTGTAATACTAATTACTGCACCGGCTGAATGAGCGGTTTGGAGAGGTGAATATTGACTTTGAACTGAAGCGATGCCTATAGAGTAATCACCTGCCCTGTCGGCATGACAATCATAAGTTATCACATTAACTCCCTTTGGTAAAAATTCAATAAAGAATGAAGTCTTGGAATCTCTCACTTCCCTGTATGCCCAAAGGCCGTCCTTCACCACGTAGCGCGATATCTGGTCATCAGGTTCTAAAGCTGCACCACGTTCATCTATCAAAGCTACATAGTTCATATCTTTGTCACAAGTAATTGTGAGGGTAACACGAACCCGGTCTCCGACTTTCACCGGACCCTCCGAAGCAACTTCCCCGGATTCAGATTCAGATATTACCAGAAGTTTCTTATCTATAGAAAGATTTTCACATTTTTCAGCCTTAACACTCTTTATCGGAGAAACGTACTGACTTATAACCCCTCCCCATGCAGGAGCTGAAGACAAACGTTCAATTTTCAATTCTTTACCCGATGCAATTTTTGGGTCAAGGGCAATAGTTAACACGCCCGTTCCAATCTCTTCCTCCGTCAATGTTATCTTGGTTCCTCCAAGAGAAATTACAGGAGAGGTTGACGGTTCGATCCATGAAGAACCGCTTGAAACTATAGCTTGGATTACTTCAACAGTACTTGAAGAAGTTCCCCAATCCTCTGTCTCTTTTTGAAGAACAAGCCATTGACGAAGACCTTCTACGGCTGGTGCTGAAGGTTGGATTTCCGAAAACGCTTCCAACACTTTAGAGGTAGTGGAAAGTTTTGACAAACCGTTAAAGCCGGATTGAAGATTATCATACCACCATCCCCGGTTTTCATTTTTCGAAGCCAACTGATTGAGGGATTCAAGTATTAAACCCGAATAACGTTCATAACCTTTACTTCTTGAAAATAAAATTGCTGCCACAGCCTTATCATAGATAGAGAATTTTGACCATTCTTCAGAAATCTTCGATAAAGCTTTAGTTTTCAAACCTGAGAAGCCTGACGGTCCTTCTCCGACATCAAAGAAACTACGCACATAAAGATATGACAACATTTCAGTTGTAGAGAACTCTTTCTTAGCCTTCTGATAATCTTCCAACACTTTTTTATCGCAGTAAGTGAAACCCTTCTTCACCATCGGCATACATTCCTCCGGAAGGATAGAAGATTTTTGCATTAAACCAAGCTTAAGCAAGACACTACGCGAAATATATTCCGAAGATTTCATATCGGGACACCAACTCCATCCACCATCAGAATTCTGAAGCGATTTTATATCCTCTATCAGTTTCTTGGAAGCATCGATTGTTGCGGAAGATGAGATTAGATCCTTCAGTTTATTCATTCTCAACGTCTCAGAAGAAGCATTATTAACCCATGGGGTATTGGAGAGCAACACTGTTTTCAAAGCCTCATCCTTTTCAAGATTAGACTCCAATCTATCATCAGAGACGCTATCATTTACCGCAAATACTTTTTCAAGAGCATTTTTGATTCCCGGATATCTTGTCACCAGCGCATTAGACATTGAATTGGCATATAACGCATTAACCAAAAATAGTGCATTCTTGGATTCAGGCGTTGATATCGAGGGCAATGCCAATACACATTCCCAAATAGGATTATCACAATATTTCAGAGTAAGATTATTCTCCTTACCAAATTTCGGAAGTTTATGAGAGAAAGAATTAATATTTGTACCAATATAGAACTGGTCGGATTCTATAACAGGTGTTGAGGATGGTAAAACAGGGATTATTGTTTGTTCACCATCTGTATGCTTATCTCCATAAGCATACGCCTTTATCCCAACCATTGAAAGGTCGGTTGGCACGTCCCATTCCATACTGATAAGTCGGTTGGCAGACGGGGATGTTTTCTCACCCTTAAGCTCCTTGGAAGCTAAGGTTTTCCCGGATAACGGATCAAACATTATAATCTGCCCACCCAGTTCAATTTCAGTTCCGGAATTATTAAAAACAAGAGCTGAGATCCGAGCCTTATCTCCGGTGCGTAAATACCTTGGGGGATTACTCTTGACCATTACCTGTTTTGACGCCACCACATCCTTAATCAGACCGGCTGTGAGAAGATCTTCCGTATAGCCCATAATCTGGAATTGCCATGTTGTATTGAAATTTGGCACTTCAAAGTCAACAGTTACATTTCCTTCACTATCGCCCTTCAATTCCGGATAGAAGAAGGCGACAGGCAATTCCACAGGTCGCAATTCTATATTATTTGTATTGACTTTCTCACTATCATCAGCAGATTCTTCCATGGGTTCAGGATTTGGAGCCATATCAGCAACAGCCTGAGCTTTTTTCATAGACATATTCGATGCCATCATCGGTGCTTCCATCTCCATAGATGTAAAAACTGCCTCTTCTTCAATACCATCTTTCGCTTCATCCTTGATCCCGCGAATCATTAGTCCTCCGGCATATGAACGGGAAGTTGTACGCATATTAGAGACCATCACCATTGAATTACCCAGAGTATATCCATAAGTATTCCAAACGGGCACAGGATTTACGATATCACAATATTTCAGACTTTTAGAGAAGGTGCCACTGACATTTACACTACCCGGGAAAAAAGTGGACAAAGAAGTTTGATTATAATAGAAATTTCTTCCAACATTGAAATACCATGCAAATGGAGAAAGCGCATTCAATGCTTTGTCAGTCATTACGGCGAAAGCCGGAATCATACTTACAGACTTTCCATCAACCGAAAAATTAAATTTCCATACCTCATGGTCGTCAGCAGAGACATTACTCCTGAAGGTTTCGGAATTAACTGTAAGAGTCTTGGTCGCACTTTCCGGAATAATAGATACAACCTTATTGAGTTGATTGAAATCATGCAAGCCATTGAAAGAAACCCATACCCTATCGTTACCAACCGGTGCATCTACAGTTAGTTTGCTATTGACTCCATCATTCTTCAACCATTCACGCCTTATTATGCCGGTCTGATCTGTCACCACTGCGAGGATCCAGCTGTCGGTGTAACCACTGCCAAATTCTATATCAACCGACTTTACACCATTTTTTGCTATTATTTCATTCTCAGGTATCCACAAAGGGGTAGCATAAGGAGGTTTAGAATCTGATTTTCTCCAAATCACTGTTTCTGCTTTGGTTTTAACAGTATCTCCCGCTATGTTAAATGTGAATTCATATCTTCCTGACGGGAGCCGATCGGAAGGTATACTTAAAACGGGGCTTTCAAATTCACCCTCCGCCACTACTTTGTTATTGTCTGAACTTACCACGCTATACCTTACGCATTTAACCGTAGGGAGATCAAGCATATCGTTAACCGGAACCACAAAGTTGATTTCATTGGTTTCGGCACACATTTTCTCGGGAATCCGAGGATTGATATTAAAATCAGAACCCAAAGAGAATCGGAAGTCGGGGGCAGTCTGCGTTTCACCCGTAGGTGAAGTGGCACTGACAGAAACGGAATAGATACCAAATTCAAATTCTGTATTCTTAAGATTTTCAGTGGGAAGAGAAATTACAAAACGCCCTTTTGAATCTGTATTTACCTCTCCTCCATAAGAACCAAAATCCGAGGAGTTGAATATTCGCCACCAAGGTCTCCAAGAAACTTTGAAAGATACCTTACTGTCATTTAACGGCATGCCGGAATAAGTTTTAACCACTCCTTTGAATGTCAATAAGTCTCCTGCTTTGTAAGAACCTGTCGAATCAGGCAGCATCTCCACATAAAATCCGGGAGTCTTATATTCTGCAACCTGAACATTAGCCTGTCCGGCTATTGAATTAGAAAACTCCTCAAATGAAGCAACAAGGGAGAACACTCCTAATAATCCCGAATTCGGCAGGGAAAACTTTCCATTACATCTACCATCATTATCCGTTATTAATGTCAGAGTATCAACGGGATTATAATTAGCATCCCGTAGAACTACATTACATTTACTATTTTTAAGGAGTTTATTTTCATTAGATGAACGAGTCCATCCAACAACAGAAAATTTCAGGTCCGCTCCGGGTTTATAAATCGATAAATCTGTCAAGATACGGGCAACTGCAGTAGTTTTTTCACTCCTATCGTAATAATTATAACCGATCCAACCGGAGATAACCGATCCTGACTTGCTGATTTTAATTCTATAGTTACCTTTGGGCATCTCAAAAGAGCCGTCAGAATCTGTAACTCCTGATTTTACAATTTTCTTTCCATTGCCGGTATAGACTATCACCTCCGCACCCGGTACAGGTTGCTGATTACGGGCATTAACAACATAAAGAATACCGGAATTAACCTGTGAAGAGTTGGATGTCAAAACGTAAGAAAGATCTGTAACGTTAACAGAACCAATTGACCATAGATTTACATTATTTCTCCATCCTTTGGAAAGATTAGGTGTAAGTGAGGGAATGAGTACGTATTGACCGGCCGATAAAACGGGTAATTCAAATTTACAAGTCGAGGCAAATGGCACAGTACCATCAGCTTCTACTGGGATAGAAGCTACCTTAGAACAGCCGGAAGGGAACTTCCGAATGTTAACGGAATTATCTGTAACCATCGATGACGGTACTTTATATACAAGGATATAAGCCTTGTTTACGTTGCACATGGTAATTTCACCTTTTCCAATGGTTGACGGCAATAACACATTCGCAATGTTAATCCTCAATAATTTCCGAGAAATTTCGGCAATGTCATATTCTATAGCATCTGCACCAGAAGCGGTAGGAAAATTAGCATACCAATCTACCATTTGGCTATAGAGCTGCTTTTCCAAATCCGTACCACTGAAATCCCAATTTTGAACACTTCGGTAGTATGCCCTCAATAATCTTGCATCCCATTTGGTATCGATCAGTTTATCTTTCCATAATTTCAAGAAGTCTCTCTTCTTATTTGAATCCATATTTTCGGATTTCCATTCCACAGCAACTGCCAAGGCTCCGAAATCCTTATCCTTCTCCCTATAATTTATAAGATTATTCAGCAAGTCCTCTTCTTTTATAGCACATAATTCCGGATAAGTGGGATCTTCAGAAACAGATTCTCCGAAAAATGGAATCAGAGGTTCATATGTCGATGCACGGAAAGTACGAAGATTCTTCACACATGAATAAACCATAAAGTCATATATCGAAAGTCCATATTCACTGGCGACATCAGTATCGGTCAAGACAGAAGCAAGCTCATCTATTGGCATTGATTTGGCATCTTCACTCCCCGCCATCACTAAGTCTGTGAGTTGCACTATTTTTTTACAAAAGAGATCTCGGCTCCATGTGTATGGGTCTTCAGGATATGTGTCTAGCGGAAGAACACGTTGATTATATTTCCATGCTTCAGCTTCATATACTTGAGTGTATATAACAGCATTGAGCAGATAAAATAAAGATGAATAGGGTTTAGGCAGAAGGTTGGCAGCAGAATCAAGCATAGCGATGTTATCCTTAAAGCTTGATTGGGAAACAAGATTTCTGGCTACCACGATCTCAATCGCTGATTTTAAAGCTTCCACACCGTTCTTTTTTTCAAGCGCATCGGCAAACCTCACTTCTGCATTTTTTTCAACAGT
>CAZXHO010000039.1:0-12416 GCA_964640365.1 uncultured Sangeribacter sp.
TATTAGATTTAAGGTTAGAGGATTAGTTGTCGAGAGACAATTAATCTTTTTGTTTTTACCCTTTTCCTGCATTTTCAAATTTCTAAATTATCTTATGTATTAAGAAATATATAAATTATTTTTTTCCGATTTTGTAGCAATCCGACATTTCCCTATCTCTTTACTACATTTATCTATGCAATAACCCTGATACAAAAAAAGAGAAACCGTTTTTAAGCGGTTTCCCCATGTATATAAAATAACTGAAATGTCAGTTTAGCGCAAAATCAACATTGCATCACCGTAGGCTCCGAAATGGTATTTCTCTTTAACCGCCACCTCGTAGGCTTTCATCACTAAATCAAAACCACCGAAAGCAGCCACCATCATCAACATGGTGCTGAGTGGCATATGGAAATTAGAAACCAAAGCATTGCACACTGTGAAATCATAGGGCGGGAAGATGAACTTGTTTGTCCAGCCTTCAAAAGTCATAAGATGTCCATCCATGCATACAGCTGTTGCAACCGCCCTTAGCACGGATGTGCCCACTGCACACACATTGGAATTTCGATCTTTTGCAGCATTAACAATATTGACCAATTCCTCTGTTACAAACATCTCTTCCGAGTCCATGCGATGTTTGGTAAGGTCTTCCACGTCTATATCCTTGAAATTACCCCTACCACTGTGCAATGTGAGGAAGCCTCTTTCAACTCCCTTTATCTCAAGGCGCTTAAGCAATTCACGACTAAAATGAAGTCCTGCAGCCGGAGCCATCACAGCTCCTTCATTCTTTGCAAAGATACATTGATAGCGGTCGGCATCCCAATCCTCTACCTTGCGAGTTATATATTCCGGAAGTGGAGTCTCACCCAACGCATACAAGGCTTCCTTAAATTCATCGTGGGGACCATCATACAAAAAGCGTAGAGTACGTCCGCGAGATGTCGTATTGTCTATAACCTCTGCCACCATGGAATCATCCTCGCCAAAATACAATTTATTGCCGATTCTGATTTTTCTGGCGGGTTCAACAAGTACATCCCAGAATTTATTTTCTACATTAAGCTCACGCAACAAAAACACTTCGATACATGCACCTGTCTTCTCCTTATTCCCATAAAGACGAGCCGGGAATACCTTAGTGTCATTAAAAATCATCACGTCGCCATCATCAAAATAATTCAGGATGTCTTTGAAAATATGATGGGATATATCTCCGGTCTTTGCATCCACCACCATAAGGCGGCATTCATCACGATTTTCAGAAGGGTACTGGGCGATCAGATTCTCAGGAAGTTTGAATTTGAACTGCGATAATTTCATATAAGTATCGGTTTTGATCAAGCGCTCCCGGCGCTCAGATCTTGGTTTGGTTCATATTTATTATCATTTTTCCACTCCTCCGGATATGTGAGCGGAGCGGATCCTATTTCTTCTATTGCTTTGTCTACCGACATGCAGTCGTTAACGCTTATTCCTCCTATTCTTGTGCGCCGCAACTTTACAAGATGCGCTCCGCTGTTAAGTGCTTTTCCAAGGTCACGAGCCAACGCCCTAATATATGTTCCCTTACTGCACACAATTCTTAAAGTTATCTCCGGAAGACTAAAATCAAGAAGTTCCATTTCCTTAATTTCAAGTGGCTTCGCATTGAGCGTAACCTCCTTCCCTTTTCGGGCAAGATTATAGGCGCGTTTACCATCTATCTTAACGGCAGAAAACGAAGGCGGAACCTGCATAATTCTACCTGTAAATGTGGGTAAAATATTTTCAACCTGTTCTTGCGTTATATGCTCCCATGGATATGATGCATCTATGGTAGTTTCAAGATCATAGCTTGGAGTTGTTGCACCAAGCCGAAGTGTAGCTACGTATTCCTTATCCCCGTTCTGCAGACTCTCGATTTTTCTCGTTGCCCTTCCGGTGCATACTATCAGCACACCTGTAGCAAGGGGATCCAAGGTCCCGGCATGACCTACTTTAAATTTTTTTATGTGAAGGCGCCTTTGAATAGCACCTCTCACTCTTTTAACTACATCAAATGAGGTCCATCCGAGCGGTTTGTCTATTCCAATTATTTCTCCTGTAATAAAATCCATATCACATCGGTGTTCACCGCCAGAGGAGGCATATAATTCCCATTAATACACAATATACAGCAAACCATATTAGTTTACCTTTCTTCACCAGCTCGAGCATCCACTTACATGCACAGCAACCTACAATAAAGGAAGCAAAAAATCCGATTATCAAGGATATGGCTCCCACCTCAGTGTCGCCCTGAGCGGAGGGTGTCGAGATAATGTCCTTCAGGTCAAGTAAAGCTTCTCCCAAAATAGGAATAATTACCATAAGGAAAGAGAACGAAGCTACCTTGTCACGTTTATCTCCAATGATAATACCTGTCGCAATTGTGGTACCGCTTCGACTTAATCCCGGTAAGACAGCAACTGCCTGTGAACAACCTATAACAAATGCATCCAACCATGTAATGTCGCGCCCTTTTGAAGCAGCAACCATTCTGTCTTTATTTTCTTTAAGACCGGTATAATGAGCAAATGTCAAAAGACATGCGGTGATTATCAGACAGATACCAACCACGGTAAGCCCCTCTCCAAAAAACTCTTCTACAAAATCTTTAAAGCAAAAGCCTACTATGGCAATAGGTATACAGGAAAGGAGAATTTTGCACACATAGTAAAAATCAGCATCTCTGCGGAATGTAAAAAAGCTTACACACAGTTTCTTAAACAAAGGCCACAGAATAACTATTGTAGAACAAACCGTGGCAGCGTGTAAGATCAAATCAAACTGCAATATTTTGTCTGAGGGAAGATCTATTCCTAAGATTTCTCGAAAAATCTCAAGATGTCCGCTGGAACTGATCGGAAGATACTCTGCGAGTCCCTGTACTATTCCCAAAATTAGGGCGTCAAGCCATTCCATTATATATTGTAGATTAAATGTGCACCATTTGTTTTCCGCATTAACCAACGATTATTGATGTCAACGACAAATGATACTTACCAAAATAGATTATTGTTCTGTTATGTTTATTTAGTACCCCGCTTTGCCTTGGGTTTATAGATAATTGCAAAAGCCATTAATAGAAAACCCAGAAAAGCGATTGTCGGACCTACTACGATTCGACGCGTACTGAATATTTCAGGATTGAAACCGTTTTCCACAGTACTTCCTCCCCCGCTCATCAGCAAGAATCCTATTATTATCAGTGCCACGCAGCCTCCCATTAGATAATAATTCACTTTAGAAAACGGACGTTCTTTAGACGTCACTCTTTTCAATCCCTGTGGATCTTTTTTTTCTATATCAAGATTCATTTTTTTGAATTTATTTGAGCCAGCTTCAAATTCTACTTACATTATTTAAACAACTCTCCATAATCTTTACGCAGATATCTTGAAGTTGCTATCCATGCAGCTACTCCGCACAGAGTTATGCCTATGAATAATATACCGGCTGATACTATTCCATACATTTCCCATCCTACATACTCTGTAATGTCACTGAATCCTGCCTCGGGAGCCGAGACCAATATTAAAGCGAGAATCCCCGACGCCACAATTGCTGCAATCAAGCCGGAAAGCATGTTATTGACCACAAATGGACGCCGTATGAAACCATTGGTAGCACCTACAAGTTGCATCGTATGGATAGTAAACCTGCGGGAGTATATAGCAAGATGGACGGTATTATTAATTAGAACAAACGATATTATGATCATTACAAGCGCAATAGCACCTAATATCATGGAAAAACGTTCTATATTTCGATTCATGTTTTCTACAAGAGTAGAATCAGGCAAAGCAACGGAACCAACTCCGGGCAACGCCGAAATAACAGCACCTATTGAATCAAGACGTGCTTGTGAAGAATAATCGGCATTTATCGCAAACGTTACCTCCGGTGAGAGAGGATTAACACCAAATAAAGCCTCCAGATCTTCTCCTGTATCTTTTTTCCAATTCTCGAGTGCTACTTTCTTTGTAATGACTTTGACGGAATGAGAATAGGTCTGCGATTTGATTATTTCAGAGATCTTTAAAGCATCTTCATCACTTATGCTGTCTCCCATTACTACATTAATCTCAAGCCGCTCACGCAACTTCTTAGTTTCGTTAGCGGCACTTAATGAAATAAGGGCTATGATTCCAATAATTATAAGTACGAGCGTCACACTCACAATAGTTGTGAGATGTGCCGCCCAATATGAGATCTTTACCTCTTTTTGATTTTTCATTCTTCCTAAAAGAACGCAGAATTCACTGGTTTGGATTGACAAATAACTGGTGCCGGAAAGATTCCGACACCCTGTTATGCCAAATTCACCACAAAGATAATAATTTCAGCCCTCCTTGTCAATCTTTTATATGTTTTTTTTCGCAAATAAACCTAAATAACAGTTTTATTGCCTCAATAACATGTGCCAAAAGAAGCTTTATTCCATTTTCGTCATTAGTGTCTTCATTTTGGCTGCTATTTCCGTATTGGCAGGATTACCTATGCTGCCGAGATGAGTATGATGAACTTCGCGTGTCGGACGATAGGTTCCATCTTGCACTGCCATACCTACTTTTCTGTAGGCATCGCGGAAAGGCACTCCATCAAGAACCAGCCGATTGACATCCTCAACCGTAAAGATATAATCATAGCGCGGGTCATCAAGGATATTTTCCTTCACCTCTATATGCGAAAGCATAAAATCAGCCATCTCTATACACTCTATCAGCTCCGAAGTCGCAGGGAATACTATATCTTTCATCAACTGTAGATCTCTGTTATAGCCCAACGGAAGATTAGCGGTCAGAACGGTAAGCTCGTTTGGAACTGATTGCAGACGATTGCATTTGCCACGCATTATTTCAAAAACATCCGGATTCTTCTTATGAGGCATGATACTGGAGCCCGTTGTGAGTTCATCCGGGAATTTTACAAAGGCAAAATTATTACACATCCACATGCAAACATCCATTGCAATATGTCCGAGAGTAGATGCCACTGCCGCTATTGCCGATGCCACTGCCCTTTCTGTCTTTCCCCGGCTCATTTGCGCTGCCACTACATTATAATGAGGATTGGCAAAGCCCAGCAATTCGGTAGTCATTTCTCTGTCAAGCGGAAAAGACGAACCGTATCCTGCAGCCGACCCCAAGGGATTCTGATTCGCAATATTATATGCAGCCAAGACCATTTGCATATCATCGGTCAAAGATTCCGCATATGCTCCAAACCATAAACCGAATGAGGAGGGCATTGCTACCTGAAGATGTGTATATCCGGGCATAAGCTTATCCCTATGCGTTTCTGACAGATCCTGTAGCCGTTCAAACAACTTTTCCACAGCATACGAAATCCTCTTGAGCTCATCGCGGAAAAATAGTTTTAAATCCACAAGCACCTGATCATTGCGAGAGCGGCCCGAATGAATTTTTTTGCCGATATCTCCAAGCTTTGAAGTTAGTATGAATTCCACCTGAGAATGAACATCTTCAACTCCCTCTTCTATTACAAACTCACCACGTTCGATAGACTCGGCTATCTCATGAAGTGCAGGGAGAAGAAGATCAAGTTCTTCCTTTTTAAGAAGCCCTATGGATTCAAGCATCTTTATGTGGGCAATTGAACCCTGTACATCGTAGCGTGCGAGACGCAGATCAAGTTCACGGTCTTGGCCGACTGTAAAACTTTCTATCAATTTATCGGGCTCAAAACCCTTGTTCCAAAGTTGCATCGGTATTATTGTTTGTTATATTCAAATCTAAAATTACAAGACTACGGGGTCCGTATTATTATCTCCTACCCCTACAAATATTGAATCAGGGCTTGAGAGAACGAAGTATCTGAGGATAGATCTTCATAGCCTCTTCAATCTCTGAGATAAGCACATATTCATCTGCTGTATGTGAGCGTGATGATTGCCCGGGACCCATTTTGAGGGATGGGATCCCATGCATGAGCGCCATATCTGAAGTAGTGGGAGAAACGAAAGGCTCCTTTCCCGCTTTCATGGCTGCAACTACAAGAGGATGATTCTTAGATATTACAGAAGCATGGACTCTTGTAGACCGAGGTTGCAGACCACTCCATTTCACAGCATTTCTTAGAAGTTCCACGGTGGCTTCATTACTATATGCATCTGTAGTTCTTACGTCCACCACATATTTACACATATCAGGTACAACATTATGTTGCGAACCCGCATTTATGACCGTAACACTGACTTTTATTGGTCCGAGTGTCTCACTAACAACCGGAGTCGTAAAGTTTCTTAACCTCTCTATATCCTCAATGGCACGGTAGATGGCATTAATCCCCTCGTTTCTTGCTGCATGACCGGATTTACCCTCCGTAGTGGCATCAAGCACCAACAATCCACGCTCCGCAATAGCAGGACACATACCTGTTGGTTCTCCTACAAGCACCATATCCGGCTTCAACCCTCTTTCCGATAGATAAGGGAGAAACGCTCTCATTCCAAATTCTCCCATCACTTCTTCGGCTGCAGTGATAGCAAAAATCAGATTGTATGGGAGATCATCAGAATCCTTTAATTCGATAAAAGCAGATGCAAGCGCCACGCCTGAGGCTCCTGCATCATTACTTCCGAGACCATAAAGTCTGTCTCCTTCTACTGAAGGTTCATAAGGATTGCGGGTATAAGATGCGGAGGGTTTAACCGTATCATGGTGAGAATTAAGCATCAGGGTGGGTAACAAAGGATCAAACCCGGGAGCAACGGCAAAAACATTATTATGGTATCTCTCAACGTTTTCCACACCGTTTGCCTTCAGCCATTCCTCCCATATATCCGCTGTCGCTGATTCCTCCCTGGAAGGGGCAGGAGTTGAAATCAGACGTTTCAGGAGCTCTACAGCCTGTTCTGTTTTCATCAGACTTTCTTATTTGATATCAATGTACCCTCGGTTGAACTCAGAGCATCAGCACTGCAAATCCTCACTTCCGACACACCATTTTCTATTGAGAGGAAGGCATTATGAAGTTTGGGAATCATCCCTTTAGCCACTATACCACGCTCTTTCAGATCCTCAAATTCATCCGGAGCGATGTGAGGGATAACTGATTTTTCATCATTGAGATCTGCCATCACGCCGGGCTTTTCAAAACAATATGTAAGCCTGACAGGGGCAACTCTCGAAGCCCCGAGAGCCACAGCACTTGCAACTGAATCGGCATTACAATTTAGAAGAGTGCCCTCACCATCATGGCATATGGCACAAAAGACCGGCACATATCCCTTCTCCAGAAGATCTTTCAGAAAACTTGAAGACACACGAGATGGATCAATGTCGCCAACAAATCCATAATCTATCGGCTTGGCAGGACGTTTCATCGCTGGAATAACATTACCGTCGGCTCCTGTCAGACCTATGGCGTTACATCCCAATTTCTGCAACATGGATACCACCCGCTTATTTATGAGGCCTGCATATACCATAGTCACAATATCAAGAGTTTGACGGTCTGTCACACGTCGTCCCTCTATCATATTAGCCTTGATACCCATCGACTCACTAAGACGGGTGGCTTCCTTTCCTCCTCCATGAACGAGAATTTTATCCCCTTTGAGGTGGGCGAATTCTTTCAGAAAAGATTCAAGTGAAGCAGGATCATCTATGACATTTCCACCTATTTTAACAACGTTGATCATCTCAGTATTTTGAAAAGCTTGATTACAGGGATTCGAGCAACCTCTTTATCACGGTCTGTGCAGATATTTCTCGGTTGGCTGCCTCCGGAATTACAATACTTCTGTCAGACTCTATTACGTCATCTGTCACAATCATATTTCTTCTAACGGGAAGGCAGTGCATAAAGAAAGCGTTGTCAGTCAGAGCCATTTTCTCTGCATCTACTGTCCAGTCACGGTCTGTAGAAAGGACCTTACCGTAATTTGGATCCATATATGCCGACCAGTTCTTGGCATAAATAAAATCTGCTCCTTCAAACGCCTTGCGCTGATCATACTCCACGACAGCCTTGCCAACAAAAGATGGATCTAGTTCGTAACCATGTGGATGGGTAATGACGAAATCATAATCTGTGGCATTCATCCATTCCGCGAAAGAATTAGGAACTGCCTGAGGTAGTGCACGTGGGTGAGGCGCCCATGTCATTACCACTTTCGGACGCTCTTTTGTCTTGAACTCCTCTATTGTGATTAGATCTGCAAAGCTCTGAAGCGGATGACGCGTTGCAGCTTCCATGCTGAAGACGGGACGTCCGGAGTATTTTATAAACTGTTCTATTACCCTCTCCTCATAATCCTCCTGTTTATCTTTGAGCCCTGCAAAAGAACGCACACCGATAATGTCGCAATATGAACCCATCACGGGAATTGCCTCAAGCAAATGTTCGGCCTTATCTCCGTCCATGATTACACCACGCTCCGTTTCAAGCTTCCATGCACCTTGATTAACGTCGAGCACCATCACATTCATACCCAGATTCATCGCTGCCTTCTGGGTGGAAAGGCGTGTACGCAACGAAGAGTTGAAAAATATCATCAGCAAAGTCTTATTTTTGCCGAGATGTGTAAAGGCAAATTTATCCTTCTTTATTTCCATGGCTTCTGCCATGGCTTTATCAAGTGGACCTATATCATTGACTGTGGTAAATTTCTTCATAATTGCTTCATTACATTAATAAATTTTTCAGCCTCTTCCTTTGAGAGCGATAATGCGGGAAGAAGACGGACTGTATATTGTCCGGCTCCACCGGTGAAGATATGATGATCAAAAAGAAGTTTTTTTCTCAAATCACCTCCGGTATAACCTTCTACCTCAAATCCTATCATTAATCCCTTACCTCTTACCTCTTTTATCTTTGGAATTTTCTTCAATTCCTCAATCAGGTATTCACCAACCTTGGCGGCATTTTCAATGAGGTTTTCCTCCTCCATCACATCAAGCACTGCAATTGCAGCGGCACAGGCAAGATGATTTCCTCCGAAGGTAGTTCCCAGCATACCTTTCTTTGCAGGTATAGTTGGTGAAATTAAAACAGCAGCTGCTGGAAATCCATTTGCTATGCCCTTTGCACACGTGATAATATCCGGACGGATACCTGCATACTGGTGGGCGAAAAACTTTCCTGAACGTCCATATCCCGACTGAATTTCATCTAATATCAGAAGTGTGCCGGTGAGTTTACACTCTTCCGAAAGGAAGCGAAGAAAGTCTTCAGTAGGTTCATGAATACCAGCCACCCCTTGAATTCCTTCCACAATTACGGCAGCATAATCACGAGTCACCAGCGCAGTCTTAACAGCGTCACGATCATTCAGTGGAACAAAAGTTACGTTATCCGTCTCATTAAAACCTGAACGTATTCCGGGATTGTCCGTAGCTGCTACAGCACCGGAAGTCCTACCGTGGAACGCCTTACCGAAGGCAAGTATTTTTTTACGTCCTGTGGTAAATGAAGCCAGTTTGATAGCGTTTTCATTAGCCTCAGCACCCGAATTACACAGGAACAGAGAATAGTCATCATAACCGGAAGCCTTTCCAAGCTTTTCAGCAAGTTGGGTTTGGAGAGAATTTAAAACGGAGTTGGAATAAAATCCGAGTTTTGCAACCTGATCAGAAACCGCCTTTACGTAATGTGGATGGGCATGGCCAATGGAAATTACGGCATGGCCGCCATAAAGATCAAGATAATCGGTGCCGTCTTCCGTAAAGACATGTGAACCCTTACCTCTGACCGGTTCTATGTCATAAAGAGAATATACGTCGAAAAGAGTCATTTGCAGTTGTAATGTAATGTAGTGGGAATTGAAGAAGATTTCACATTAATAGCCGGAATATCTAATTGTGACAGATAACAAGTTTGTTATCTGCCACAATTTATTTCCAACCTTGCGACATCTGATTATAATTAGAAAGCCGAAGGCTTAAGTCTGAGTCCTTCACGCTGATCCAACCCGAACATGATGTTCATATTTTGAACAGCCTGACCCGATGCACCCTTAAGAAGATTATCTTCCGCGCAGGTAATCAATAATTTATCATCATGTTTTTCTACGTGTATGATGGCCTTATTGGTATTAACTGCCTGTTTTAAATCTATTGGAGAATCACTTACTACAGCAAACGGTGCATCCTGATAGTATTCACGGTATAGTTTTACTGCCTCCTCTTCAGAAAGTGGGCAGAAAACAGTTGTCACTGAGAATATACCCCTTGCAAAATCTCCCCGCATAGGAACAAAATTAATTTTGGATGTATTTGATCCTTGAACCTTTTTTAGGGTCATTCCTATCTCTTTGAGATGCTGATGTGTAAAGGGCTTATAAACAGAAATATTATCATTTCGCCAACTGAAATGGGTAGTGGCACCCGGTTTTACACCGGCTCCGGTAGACCCGGTCAGCGCAGTGATATGTACCTCTACATTCTCCGGCAACAAGCCCGCTGAGGCAAGTGGCAGAAGCGACAACTGGATAGCAGTGGCAAAACATCCGGGATTAGCTACTGAATCAGCTTCGGCTATACGTGGAAAATTAATCTCCGGCAATCCGTAAACATAACCTTCGCTTTCGTCACGAAAATCCTGGGCAAGATCAATCACCTTTAGTCCTTCCGGACGTTCGTTTTCTTCCCAGAATTTTTTACTGTGACCATGGGCTGAACAAAGGAAAAGCACATCCACTTCATCAAGAGGATGTGTTTCCGAGAATATCATTTCTGTTTCTCCAAGCAGACCACCATGGACCGAAGTCAACGGCTGACCGGCATTACTCGTGGAATGCACAAATGACAATTCCACTTCAGGATGATTTATAAGAATCCGGAGAAGTTCACCGGCTGTATAGCCGGCGCCTCCGATAATACCTGCTCTGATTTTCACTTATTCAGCCTTTCCGTTTTTAACCTGATTATTGTGATAGATCTTCATCTGGTTACCCATAATCTTAGTAAAGCCCTTCACATCGTCTGCTGTCCACGCCTTATTAACCTCTCCATATTCTCCGAAATCGGTTTTCATGAGGTCATAGGGAGAATCAACTCCCACAAGGGTATATGAAAGTGGGCGGAGAATAAGTTCAACCGTTCCTGTCACATTTCTTTGTGAACTTTCAAGCATTTTTTCTATGTCGCGCATAACCGGCTCAAGGTATTGCGCCTCATGTAGGAACATACCATACCAAGTGCCGACCTGATCTTTCCAATATTGCTGCCATTTAGTAAGTGTATGCTTTTCAAGCATTTTGTGAGCAGCTATAATGAGGATAGGAGCAGCGGCTTCAAAACCGACACGTCCCTTTATACCGATGATGGTATCACCGATGTGCATGTCTCTTCCGATGCCGAATCTTGAGGCTATTCTTTCTACCTCACGTATAGCATCAACCTTGTTTTCAAATTCCTTGCCGTTTACTGCTGAAATTTCACCCTCTTTGAATGATATTGTTAGTTTTTCGGGTTCAGTTTCAGTCACTTGAGAAGGATAAGCCTCCTCAGGTAGGGTTTGTTCGGAATGTAGAGTTTCCTTCCCGCCGATTGAAGTTCCCCAAAGACCTTTGTTGATGGAATATTCAAGTTTCTTGAAGTCTGCCTCATATCCATGCTTCTTGAGATAATCTATTTCATATTCACGTGTAAGGGTCAGATCGCGGGTTGGAGTAATAATTTCTATACCGGGTGCGAGGATCTGAAAAGTGAGGTCGAAGCGAACCTGATCATTTCCAGCGCCTGTTGATCCATGTGCAATGGCGTCGGCTCCAATTTTCTTAGCATATTCTATTGTGGCGATTGCCTGGAAAATACGCTCTGAGCTTACTGATATGGGATAAGTGCCGTTTCTAAGCACATTCCCTGCCACCATATACTTGATACTCTTGTCATAATATTCTTGTGTTATATCAAGAGTTACATGGGAAGCAGCCCCGAGTTTCTTTGATTTTTCAGCAATGACCTTCAGTTCTTCATCTGAAAAACCACCTGTATTGGCAATTGCTGTGTGTACTTCATATCCGAGGTCTTCTGAGAGGTATTTTACTGCGAAAGACGTGTCAAGACCTCCGCTGAAGGCAAGAACCACCTTCTTTTTCTTATTTTCTGACATATGATTGTATTCGATTTTCGTTTATTCCGTTTATGTTCTCAACGGATTAATATGACCTTGGCCGTATACACTTATATGCACAATTACTGCTCAAGCTTCTTACGATGCAAAAGCTTGTTCAGATTGTTTTTAAATTTCATGTAGTACGGATTAGGTCGGTCTTTTTCTGCGAGCGGCTGCTTGGGGTCGTACAACATTCCTGTACACAGACACATCCTGCGGTTGTTTCGCTGCAGGATGTCATAATTCTTGCAGCCCTCGCAGCCTTGCCAGAACTCTTCATCATCGGTGAGTTCGGAGAATGTAACCGGCTTGTATCCCATTCT
>CAZXHO010000040.1:0-12393 GCA_964640365.1 uncultured Sangeribacter sp.
ACGAGTGTCGATACCACTGATTGCGGGTATATGGTTTTCGTCGAGAACCTCGGCAAGAGTTTTGGTATACCGGAAATTGGAAGGGTAGTCGTTGTTCTCTTTGACAATCATTCCTCCGATTGATGGAAACTTAGTTTCGTAATCTTCATCGGTTATTCCGTAATTTCCAATTAAGGGATAGGTCATTACAATAATTTGGTCTGCATACGAGGGATCCGAAAGGATTTCCTGATAACCCACCATAGAAGTGTTGAACACGAGTTCGCCGACTTTTTCGGAGTCGCTGGCAAATCCGATTCCCGGAAACTCACGTCCGTCTTCAAGCACAAGTTTTTTTGTGGCAGCCTTCATTTTTTATATCTTTTCTGTAGAAACTTTATACTATTTGGTAGGATAATTAAGAGGAGGATTCTTTTATATCGGCATCCTTAATCAAAATATTTGGTTGCCTTTATAAATCGTAGCTGCGATACCGCCTTGTAGAAGTACCCCTTCATAAGGAGTGGCTCGCCCTTTAGTTTTGAAGTTATCCGGAGTTACCACCCATTCCACTGATGTATCGAGCAGTGTAAGGTCTGCAGTCATCCCTTTTCGGATGCCTTCTGTAGCCTCAAGGCCGAGGATACGTCTTGGAGCGATTGTCATAAGTTCAATAAGCCTTTCCAAAGATATAAGCCCTGTCTTCACCATAGTTGTATAAACTGCGGCAAATGAAGTTTCAAGTCCTACGACTCCCATTGCACTCTTTTCGAGCCCTTTACTTTTTTCCTCCCGAGCATGTGGAGCATGATCGGTGGCAATGACGTCAATTGTACCATCGATTATTCCTTCACGAAGTGCGTCCCTGTCAGCTCGCGACCGGATAGGGGGATTCATTTTGAATCTACCTTCCTCTTTAAGGTCTTCATCGCAAAATGTCAGATAATGAGGACCGGTCTCACATGTCACCAACACACCTCTTTTCTTTGCCTGTCGTATTAGTTCCACACTTTCTTTTGTAGATATGTGGCATATATGGAGGCGACAGTGTGTTTCCTCAGCTAAACGTATGTCTCTCTCTATCTCTTTCCATTCTGACTCGGAACAGATGCCCCGATGTCCATTTCGTGCGGCATATTCACCGTCGTGAATATACCCTCTCTTAAGGAGAGCTTCAACTTCGCAATGTGCAGCAAGGATTTTACCTGTCTTTGCAATTCCTTTCATCGACTCGCGCATGACACCTTCGTCTTGCACTCCGGTGCCATCGTCTGAAAAGCCTGCTACAAACGGTGCTAAAGCAAAATAATCCACAGGCTCATTACCCATGCGAAGTTTAGTGATCGTAGCATAGGGTATAACGTTAATCAAGGAGTCTTTCTCTATTATATCAAGCTGCTTACCAAGTGTATATATTGAATCCGGAGCAGGATTCAGATTTGGCATTGTACACACAGTTGTAAATCCTCCTACAGCTGCTGCCCTGCTTCCGTCTTTTATAGTCTCTTTATAAGAATATCCTGGCTCCCTGAAATGCACGTGCATATCTACAAGTCCCGGAACAAGGTATTTCCCGGTGGCATCTATATAATCCCAATTCCCGAATTCCGGGGATTGCAGCACATTCCCAACTTCTATAACTTTTCCATTCGAAACAGCAATGTCATTTGGCGTGAACTTATCAACAGTCCATACATTGGCATTTTTAATCAACAAGGTGGATTTTGAACTCATAGACTTAATTATTTATGCTTGAAAAGAGAATTATGTCAGGGATACTTCAACAGAGGGGTTACAAAAAAGGCAACCCGCCGATAGGTTGCCTTTTGTATATCTGAAAAAGAAGTATGCCGGGAGGCAGTAGCTTCCGTTTTGCACCAACTTCTGAGAATGCATTTCAAACGATTTTCGACTTTTCCGAGCTGTCGTCATTTCATTTATTTTGCCTGCAAAGTTAACAAAAAATACTTGTTCATACAAATTTCCGTTGACTATAAATTTTGACTTAAAATGTATTTGCATGAACTTTTGGAAAGATTAATTTGAAAAATAAACCATAAAATAGGTGTGATATGTGTAAAAAGTATGTAAAAAGTTGGCTCGGATGAATGTAATATCGGAAAGAAATTTTAAATTTGCAGATGAAAGTTACAGATTAATCCCGGAAGAGAATTGTTATCCGTTCTTAACACACTTTCCGGCTTAGTAGAATTTCATATTTTTCTTAATTACATTATGAGAAAATTCAAGTTCCTTCTGTTTGCCTTGTTGGCAAATATTTTTGGAGTTCAGCAAATATATGGATTGACCGGAGATCCAAGAGAATTAAGGATTTATCAGGTAATGGTAGCATCCTTCCAGCATGATCCGTCGGGTGCCCCGGGCTATAACGCGATGTGGGGTCCGGACAACGCAATGAAGAACGGAAATCTGCGCGGCATAATCAACTCTCTTGATCATATCAAGGATTTGGGGGCGAATGCAATTTGGATGACTCCAATTTTTGACAGTTCCTCAGCCATGGGAGGAGAGAAACTAAATTCTACAGGATATTTCACAAACAATTTTTTTGCAATTGATCCTAATTTCGGCACCGAAGAAGATCTCAAGGAACTTGTGGATGAAGCCCACAAGCGGGGCATCTATGTTATTCTTGACGGTGTGTTCGGTCATCATGGCGGTGTAACTCAACCCTCCCCTTCAGGTTATACTCTGGATGTCACTGTCACAGAGAGTGACCGTGGTCCACAGGGTGGCACCGGAAATATCTCATATCCCGGATCATTAGACTATATCAAGGAAGTTGCCACTTATTGGATAGATAAATTTAATATCGACGGTTGGCGTCTTGATCAATCCTACCAAGCTACACAAGGTGGACATAATTACTGGAAAGATATCCGCGGAGCTGTTGAAGATTTGGTAGCTAAGCGAAAAGAAAGAGGTGAAAAATGGGGTGTACTCGGATATATGGTTGGAGAAGACTGGGGTGATGCCGATGTTATCAATAGAGGTAGCTATCGAGACGGCGGACTTTTAAGTGCATTTGATTTTGATGGAAAACATCTGATCAGCGGCCCCATGCAGGATACTTCTTCAGAGGGCCTTGAAAACGGTTGGATGGATGTTGTTAAGGTCTTGTCTCCCGCTTCATCCCGAGGTTATCTAAACGATGAGGTGATGCCAAACCTTTTTCTTTCAAATCATGACGGTTACAGGCTTGCCGATCATTTTGATCCTGCCGATCCTTACTATTATGAGAAGATGATGACCCGCCATGCGATCCTTGCTGCATATTCGGGTCCGATAACACTATACTATGGAGATGAATTCGGTGACTCTACAAGGGATGCCATCGGTGCCCAGAAAGATAATATTTCACGCACAACAGGCCATCTGACTCCTCTTTCTGATGGAGAAAGACGCCTTGCGGGCTATGTTAGCAATGCCATGCGTTTCCGCTCCAAGAATCCGGCAATGTGGAGAGGTACTTCTGAATTTACATTTCAGGAGACCCCGGACGGAGGAAAGGCTCTCGTTGTAGTTAAACGAGACACCGAATCCGATAATGTTGCAACTGTGATTTTCAGTGAAAGGGATGCTGAAGTTCCGGTAACCGGAATCGATAAACCGGTAATGGTTAAAGCATGGATGCCCGTGTTCATTCAATTACAATAAAAAATCAGATTCACTCCGTAGATAAATCAGGACTAAACGGTTTAACATATCTAAATATCCCGATATTCTTCATATTAAATTTTAGATAAATAACTAACATTAACATACCAGATGAAAAAATTATTATCGTGGTGCCTTCTTTCAGTTGCCTGTGGCTTTCCGGCATATGCTCAGGAGACACATAATTCATTGTCCCAATCCGAAATTGCCGATGGTTGGGAACTTCTGTTTGACGGCAAATCATTAAATGGCTGGAAAGATTATAACGGCACGACTCTCACTCAACCTTGGAGAGTGGTAGACGGCTGTATTCAGGCTAATGGAGACGGAAGCGATCTGTCCGGATATATTGTTACCGACAGAAAATTTGATAATTTTATCCTTGACTGGGATTGGAAACTTTCGTATGGAGGAAATTCGGGCATGTTATATCATGTTGTGGAAGATCCCTATTTTAAAGTACCCTATGTGACTGGTCCCGAGTACCAGCTCATAGACAACGAAGGTTGGGAGAATACAAATGCTCCGACCAAACTTGAGCCTTGGCAGCGTCTCGGAGTGGATTACGCAATGCATCTTCCCGATCAGGATTCTCTCTTCGTTAATCCACAGGGAGAGTGGAACAATTCCCGTATTGTTTTCGACAACGGACATGTGGAACATTGGCTTAACGGTCACAAGATTCTGGAATTTGAAGCTTGGACAGAAGACTGGTTTAAACGTAAAAACAGTGGAAAATGGGAGAGTGCTCCCGAATATGGCCTTGCAGAAACAGGAGTAATCTGCCTTCAGGATCACGGTTATCCCGCTTCTTTTAGAAATATCAAAATCAAACAACTCCCTAAAAAGCCAAAAGCTGAGGAATCTTTGTTCAATGGCAAGGATCTGACCGGTTGGACGGCATATGGCACAGAGTTGTGGTATGTGGACGGAGACGGCAATCTTGTGTGTGAGAGCGGCCCTGACAAAGAATACGGATATCTTGCAACGGATAAATATTATAAAGATTTTGATCTTACCGTGAAATTCCGTCAGCTTGCAAACGGAAACTCAGGAGTGTTCTTCCATTCTTTCGTTGAGCCGGTGGCACGAGTACACGGCTGGCAATGTGAAGTGGCTCCCAAAGGTAATGACACAGGAGGAATATATGAAAGCTATGGCAGAGGCTGGCTTGTGCAGATTCCGGATGAAAAAGAAGAAATCCTGAAGGAGGGTGAGTGGAACACACTTCGCCTCAGAGTTGAGGGTGACCACGTTCAGTCATGGCTTAATGGAGAACCTATGGTAGATATCAATGATCAAAAGATCGGAGATGCCCAAGGCCGTATCGCGCTTCAGATTCATGACGGCGGTGGAATTAAAGTACAATGGAAAGATCTTGTCATCAAACCTCTTTGAGTTTTTGAAGAAAGACATAACCAAATATAAATTATAACCTGACATCACACGCCTTAATCGCGTATTAACAAGAGAAAATGATGGATAAAACAATAAGTAGAAGAAGCTTTCTCAAGCATGTGGGTGCATTGTCGCTGTTTTCTATTGTCCCGGCGAAAGTGCTCGGCGGAACACGCCACATCGCTCCGAGTGATCAGCTTACCAAAGGTATAATAGGAGTTGGAGGAATCGGACGTGGAAGCTTCCATTTCTCAAGTAATGATGCTTGTCGTCTGGTAGCCGTCTGCGACGTTGATCAGCAACATTTGCAGAAGGCGCTCGACATGGGCAAACAACGTTTTAACGAAAATCTTACTGCCTATCATGATTACAGGGATCTTATAAAAGATCCGAATGTAGATATCGTACACATAGCAACTCCTCCACATTGGCACGGTATAATGGCAGTCGAGGCTGCTAATGCCGGGAAAGATATATGGTGTGAAAAACCTATGACACGTACCATCGGCGAGGGTAAGAGAGTAGTTGAAGCTGTTAAAAGGAATAACAGAATATTCCGTCTTAACACATGGTTCCGTTTCACCGATACATTCTATGGACTTGGAACTACTGTAGAACCACTTAAAAAACTTGTGGCAAGCGGAATGTTGGGATGGCCGCTGAAAGTCACCATCAGTGGGGCCACCGGATTTGCATGGAAATTCTTCTGGGTTGGTAAGGAAAATCTTATTCCTGAAACTGTTCCCGCTCATTTCGATTATGATTTTTGGCTCGGTCCGGCCCCATATAAACCCTACAATGCACACCGCACACACCAGACTTTCCGTGGCTATTGGGATTATGACGGAGGCGGCTTGGGTGACATGGGACAGCATTATATGGATCCTGTGCAATATATTCTCGGCAAGGATAACACTTCTCCGATAAAAGTGGAGGTAGACGCTCCGCAACAGCATTCTGATGCCGTAGGCACATGGAGAAAAATAATATATACATATGATGACGGATGCCAGATTATACTTGAAGGAGAGGGTCATGAGAGTGGTAATAAGATCCCTTATATCGAAGGCCCCAACGGAAAAGTATTTAAAGGCTTTGAGGTTGAATTGAATGGTAAACCGGCTCCTGATATCATGAATACCATCGCGGAATTGCCTGATCCGGAACCGCAGAATACCGACTTTTTGCGCTGTATTAAGAACCGCGAAAAATTCGCTCTTAATGAATCTAACGGTCACCGAAGCAGCACATTGGTTAATATGGCACTCGCAGCTTTGCGCCTCAACCGCACACTTGAGTTTGATCCTGTTAGCCAGACATTCATAAATGATGAAGCTGCCAACCGTCTTATAGACCAACCCATGCGCGGTCATTGGAAACTTTGAAAGATAATTAAAGAAGATATGCCCGGTGGTTTTTATGCCACCGGGGTATTTATCCATACACAATAACCCTGTCCGGACAACAATTCCGGTTGATATATAACCTAAGTACATGAAAAAACTATTTATATCTTTGGTTCTGACTCTTATCTGCTCTCTGGGAGCATTGGGTCAGGATGCACGCAACCGTCTTCCGAGTACTATTGTCGGTGATGTTCTTGCAACTCTTCCTGCATCCACACAGGAAAATTTTAACGAAGCTATGGCTGATCTCGCCTCCACAGGCGAAGAAGGTGTTGAACTTCTTTCAAAAATGCTTCTTCCCCCCGGTAAGGGTGACAATTCTCGTGTAGAATACGCACTTCACGGACTGGTAGGATATGTTTATGCTCCGGGACGTGAGAAGGAATTACAAGGAGTGCGAGCCGGTCTCCGCAAGAGCTTGGAAGCTTGTGAAGATGATGCCAACAGAGCATTCCTTTTGACCTTGCTGCAACGCTGTGGTGATTCTGAGGATGCACCGTTTATAGCCGGTTACATCAACGATCCCTATCTTCAGGAATGGGCGGTCAATGCACTCGTTGCAATCCCGGGAACTGAAGAGGTTCTACTTAAGCAGCTCACAGAAGAAACTGCTCCGCGCGATGTTTTGGCTTATGCTGCAGGCAAAAAAGGACTCACTTCTGCCGAACCGGTCATACTCGGTTGGATAGCAGAAGGAAAGGACTCTGATCTGCGTCCATATTTCAAGGCTCTTGGAGAACTCGGTTCTGTAAAATCTCTCCCGATTTTGTCAAAAGCAGCTAAAAACAGCAACTATGAATGGGATGCAAACAGGGCTACCGAGGCTTATGTTCGCCTCGTGGAACGTCTGGCTGCCGAAGGCAATCCGGCAGGTCTGGCTGAAGCCCGGAAAATTATGAAGGATACTGACAAAACCCATGTAAAAGGAGCCATGATGAATCTGATATTTGCTTCCGAAGGGAAAAAATCAATGCCTCTTCTACTCGCTGCCATGAAAGGTAATGACAGGGCTTACAGGGTTAATGCATTGCGCACTGCCGAACCATGGGCAGATGATGAAGTTTATTCCAAATTGGGGAAGTTACTTTATGCCAAAGGTAACGATGAGATGAAGGCAGATATACTCAACTGGTTTGGCACTAATCATGTTTCCGGCCAGATCGATGCTGTCATTGCAAGTTTCTCTTCTAATGATCCTGAAACAGCAGAAGCTGCTGTCAAGGCTGCCGGTAAAATCGGTGGAGACAAAGCCTTAAATGCTTTGATAGGACTGCTTGATTCTCCAATGGCAGAAACAGCAAGCGGCGCACTCATGTCGTTTAACGGTAAAGTTAACTCCGGGATTCTGAGGGCTCTTGACTCTACGCCTATCTCTCAGGTAAATGCCCTGAAGATAGCTTCAGCGCGCCGAATGACAGAAAGTGCTCCCAAAGTATTTTCGATGCTTTCTTCAGATAATGCAAGTGTAGCCAATGCCGCTCTCTCTGCATTGCCGGGAGTAGTTTCTGATGAAGATTTCGGAACTATATGTGGTCTAATCGAAACAGAGACTCCGGATTCAGACGGTTCTCTTTCCAAGGCTCTTCTCAGATCATTGAGAAATCTTCCTGCAGACCGCCAATATACAATGCTAAAACCTGCAGTTGAAAAGTCTAAAAAACCTTGGGTATATTTCCCGGCATTGGCCCAGTCCGCCACTCCGGAGGCGATAGGATATCTTGTAAAGGAATATTCTTCAAGTAATCCGTCTGTCAAAGAAGAAGCATTGGCATCTCTGATGACCATCGACTCTCCGGAACTGATAGATATTCTCTACAATATCGGTGTTAACGACAATAATGAGAAGGCTCTTGCACGCTATGCAGTTCTTGTAGCTTCCGGTGACTTTACTCCGGAGGAAAGATATCTCTATTATCGTAAAGGATTGGAGGCAGCTCCTTCACCGGAGGCAAAATCTAAAATGATAAAATATTTGGGTCAGACATTATATTATCCCGCTCTCATCGTGGCGGAAGAAAATATAGCTGATGCCTCGACTGCAAGAGCAAGTGCGGATGCCATTCGCCAGATAGCGAGCAAGAATAACGGCATGTATGGAGGATCCCCTGTCAAGTCAGCGCTTGAAGCGGCAAGAGATTTCTACAAAAAAGCCGGTGGTGCTGATGATGGCTATGCTGTCGATGATATCAACGGCTTGCTCGAGAAACTTCCTTCTTCAGCTTTTGTGAATCTTGAAGAAAAAGCCTATGAGAATTTCGATTTGATCTTCGAATGGCAAGGAGAAGGAAAAGTCGAATTACGTTCAGGTGTAGTTATTGATCTTATACCGGAATTTAAAGCTCCGGAATGGAATACAGGATCGTTGAATGTTGTTAATGACCGTCTCACCCTTCTTGTAAACGGAAAGCCTGTAAAAGAGAATATTACCATGACAAATGCTAATGGATCTCCGGTGGCGGCTGAAGGAAAAATTTCAATAAGCGGTGGTGCTGATTTCAAAGTTCGTGGCATTCTTGTCCGGGAACTCCCTTCCACTCCTCTTACAGTCCTCAGTCCGGAAGAAAAGGCAGACGGTTTTGTACTCTTGTTCGACGGACGTTCAATGCACAATTTTGTCGGTAATAAGACTGATTATATTCCGGTTGATGGTAATATTTTAGTTTCAGCCAAGTATGGTAGCGGAGGAAATTTATATACCGCAGATGAATACAGCGATTTCATCTTCCGCTTTGAATTCTGTTTCGATAAAGAGGGTGTGAACAATGGAGTAGGCATACGTACTCCGATGGGTGTAGACGCGGCATATGAGGGAATGGAAATTCAGATTCTCGACCATGACGCACCAATTTATTCCGATTGGTTGAAAGAATATCAGCAACATGGTTCAGTATATGGTGTCATTCCGGCTAAAAGGGTAGTTCACAAACCCCTTGGAGAATGGAGCACTGAGGAGATTCGTGCGGTAGGTGATAATATACAAGTTATTGTTAATGGTGAGGTAATACTTGACGGTAATATCCGTGAAGCATGTCAGGGCCACAATGTCGCACCGGATGGTTCTGATAAGAATCCCTACACCTTGGACAACCGAAATCACCCAGGTCTGTTCAATAAAAAAGGTCATGTTGGATTCTTAGGACATGGTTCGGGAGTGAAGTTCCGTAATATACGTATTAAAGATCTTCGTAAGAAATAAGTCTAAAAATGACAGATAGTAAAGGCAACCCGGTGCGGATTGTGGCGATTGGAGCCGGAAACCGTGCAGGAAAATATTTACACTATATTTACAACAACCCTGACAAGGCACAACTTGTCGGGGTTGTTGAGGTCAATGATCTACGCAGAGAAAAGATAGGTAAAATGATGTCTCTCAGACCTGAAAACTGTTTTAGGTCGGCAGAAGACTTTTTTAAAGCCGGAATTGATGCTGACGCTGTCATGGTTTGCTCACCGGATGCCACGCATTATTCCATGTGTATGTCGGCTTTACGAAATGGTTACAGTGTTTTGCTTGAAAAACCTATCGCCCGAACTCAGGAAGAATGTGATGAAATAGCTGCAGAGGCAAAAAAACGCGGTTTAATAGTGGCTGTATGCCACGTTTTGCGGTATCATCCTTATTTTTCCAAGTTGAAAGAAGTTGTCGATTCCGGTAGGTTAGGTAAGCTTATCAGTATAGACCATAGGGCATCTGTAGGAATTGATCGTACTGCACATAGTTACGTACGCGGCATCTGGAATCGTGAGGAGACTACCAATCCCATGATTCTTAGTAAGTGTTGTCATGACATTGACTTTCTTGTATGGCTGAGCGGTTCAAAATGCAATCATTTGAGCTCATATGGATCAAGAACATGGTTTAGGGAAGAGAATGCTCCCGAAGGTTCGGCTTTAAGATGTACTGACTGTTCCGTGGAGCGTGAATGTCCTTACTCAGCGGTTGCCTTATATCGTGATCGTCATGAATGGATAACCAATTTTGATGTTCCGGAAGGAAAGACAATAGATGAGGTTATCGAAGAAGAGCTGAATTTCGGTCAGTATGGTAAATGTGTTTATCACTGTGACAATAATGTTGTGGATCATCAGGTGGTGGCAATGGAAATGGAAAATGGTGTAACGGTCAGCTTGTCGATGGATTGTTTCACACTGCATGATGACAGAAAAACACATGTATGTCTGTCGCATGGTGAAATTTATGGAAATGAAGAACAGATAGAGGTTTATCATTTTTCGAACGGAGAAAGAGAAGTTTATGATTTTAGCGATACTCATTCCACTCCTTTTCACGCAGGAGCCGACTTAAGACTTGTAGAAGATTTCATTAATGCTCTGGCTGGACAAGAACATTATTTGCTGACAGGAATAGATGATTCAATGGAAAGCCATAAAATCTGTTTTGCAGCCGAAAAATATCGTCACTCTCTCAAAGAGAACGACGATAAGTAGAAATCCCATACACTATCACTCATAATCAAAATAAATCTCTCTTTCCAAACACCCGCATCGGATTTGGAAAGAGAGATTAATTTTGCCCTATTGCTTAAGGAGACGAGTCTACTCTACACCTGAGCGTTGAAATAATGTTACGTCGTTCAGCTTCAGAGAAGGTTAAATTTTTCGATATCTTTAAAATATCTATAGGTATTCACCCTGAGCTCTCCGGCAGCGGCTTCATCTATCACAAGAATGGCATGTGGATGGTTCTGAAGAGCGGAAATAGTCCATTTATGGTTTACCGGAGATTCCACACCCATTGCCACTGCAAGTGCTTTTTTAATTCCTGTGGCGAGAATCATCACCTCTTTAGCATCCATAATGGTGCCTACACCAACAGTGATTGCAGTAGTAGGCACTTTTGATGTATCTCCTCCGAAGAAACGTGAATTGACAAGAATCGTATCCTCTGTAAGGGTTTTAATACGGGTTCTTGATGTAAGAGATGAGAATGGTTCATTGAAAGCTATATGTCCGTCTTCTCCTACGCCCCCGAGAAAAAGATCGATTCCTCCAACTTCTTCTATCTTTTTCTCATATTCCTCACAAGTCTTCGTAATGTCAGCCGACATTCCGTCAGGAATATTGATATTCTCCACCGGTATATCAATATGGGAGAACAAATGTTTGTACATGAAATTTCTATAGCTCTGCTCATGCTCAGCGGGCAGTCCTATATATTCATCCATGTTGAAAGTAATCACATTTTTGAAACTGACTTCACCTTCATTATACATCCTTATAAGTTCCTTATACGTCTTCAAAGGTGTAGAGCCGGTGGGTAGTCCTAGAACGAAGGGGCGATCTGTAACCGACGCCTTCTCTTTGATTCTCTTGACTATATGATTTGCTGCCCATTTGGCAACCAAATCTGAATTGTCTTCTATAATTAGTCGCATCAGAATGAAAGTTTAGTTAGAACATCTTTACGAATACCTCAATTGCCTGATATTCAGCCATACCTAATGAGTCATAAAGCTTGGCAGTCTGCTGGGTTCTTTCTTCCGCCCTTTGCCAGAACTCACGTGGATCGCTTCCCGGGAACGGCATGATGTCTTTCTGAGAGATATGACGGTATATGGCGTGTCGTTTCATAATAAGTTCGTCAGGAGAGAGTGGGACAGCCATGTCAACCATTCCGAGATTCCATTCCATCCATGCACCACGGTATAGCCAAAGGTGACAATTCTTGAACCAATCGTCATTCTTCACAACATCTATGGCTCCCAAAACAGCTTCCATACAGGTGCGGTGTGTGCCATGTGGATCTGCAAGGTCACCCGCAGCATAAATCTGATCAGGTTTGATTTCTCGGAGAATTTCAACAACTTTCTTTATATCTTCTTCTCCGAGAGGAGATTTTTTTATTCCACCGGTTTCATAGAAAGGAAGGTTCAGGAAATGGGCATTGGTGTCAGGATTAAGCCCGAAAGAT
>CAZXHO010000041.1:0-12145 GCA_964640365.1 uncultured Sangeribacter sp.
GTGAACCATATACGTGAAAGCAGAATGACTGTGGAACAGATAAAAGAGGAACTTGCGGCATTTAAAAATGCTTGTGCCGAAGATTCCGCCACATACCATAGGTTTATGAAAGGCTTTCAGACAGTTCTTAAACTTGATCATGGCAAGGATTTACCGGAAGAAGTCTATGAGACATTCATTATAAAATCGTAATATTCATTTGTGACTCTAAAGCAATTAATAAATAAAAATCAAAAATGAAAACAATAGCCGAGTATGCTTCAGATGTGGAGTCAGCTCTCCGTAATCTGAATCTTCCTTCAGGTAATCTCTCCACTTTGTACCTACCTATAGAATATGCCCTTTCTGCAGGAGGAAAGCGTATCCGTCCGGTTTTAGTATTAATGGGTGCCGATGCCTTTGGAAAGAAAGGTAGTGAGGCTCTGATGCCGGCAGTTGGAATCGAGACATTTCATAATTTCACGCTTCTTCATGATGACGTAATGGACAAATCCGATGTGAGACGCGGACGTCCAACCGTACATAAAAAATATGATGAAAACACTGCGATTTTGTCTGGTGACACCATGCTGACACTTGCTACGAAATATGTTTCGGAGGTTGAAGATTCAAAATTGCGCAAAGTGCTTGATACCTTCAATGATATGGCTTTTAAAGTTTATGAGGGTCAGAGACTTGATATGGATTTTGAAACCTCCGACAATATCTCTGTTCCCGAGTATCTTGATATGATAGAGGGGAAGACCGGATCACTTCTTGGCGCAGCAGTTAAGATTGGTTCAATAATCGGTGGGGCTGATGAAAAAGATGCTGACCTCATGTATGAATACGGGGTTATGACAGGGCTCGCATTTCAGATTCAGGATGATTGGCTTGATACCTTTGGCGATGCCACTACATTCGGCAAGCCAATAGGCGGCGACATAATAAACGGGAAAAAGACTTACCTGTATGTAGCAGCATTTGCAGAGGGAGGTCAGACAGCAGAGGCTTTGCGTTCAGCTTTTACCATACCTTCAGGAGAAATGAGGGTTAAGACCGTGACACGCCTCTATGAGAAACTTGGAATGAACGACAAATGTAAGAAAGCTGTCGGTCACTACTCAGCAAAGGCTTTAAAAGCATTGAACGCAACTTCTCTCGGTGAAGAAGAGAAAGATGCATTCCGTAAGCTTGCAGAGAAATTGATAGGCCGGAAGAAATAATACTTTTTCCCCTATTGAATTTTATATCCAGAAATCTTTCTGAATAATAAATAAATGATTGATACCCATACACATCTTTATCTTTCAGCCTATCCGGAGGGTGGCAATCAAGCAGTCCAAAGAGCTTTAGACTCCGGAGTAAGCCATATGGTCTTCCCTAATGTAGATATGACTACAGTGGAACCCATGATGGCGCTTCATGCTCTTTTCCCTGATACTACCTCTGTAGCGATGGGGCTCCATCCAACAGAGGTCGGAGAAGATTGGCAGGAAATAGTAGAAAAGATGACTGAAATTATCGATAAGGGTAATTTTTCAGCCATAGGGGAGGTGGGGATTGATTTATACTGGGATGCTACCAAGAATGATAAACAAATGGATGCTTTTGTGGAACAACTCCGCATAGCAGATTCCAAAAGCCTTCCGGTCATTATTCACAGTAGAAATGCCCTTAATGAAACCTTGGATGTAATAAAAACAGCAAAGGTTTCCGTACCCCTGATTTTTCATAGTTTCACGGGCTCTCCCGAAGATGTGAAAATGATTAGAGAGGTGTGTGATCCAATGTTTGGTATCAACGGAGTAGTTACGTTTAAGAATGCAAAAGAGTTGAGGGAATCTCTTCCGGAGATTGGAGTGCAAAAAATTCTTCTTGAGACCGATTCACCTTATCTTGCTCCTGTGCCAAACCGAGGAAAAAGAAACGAGAGTGCCTATCTTGCTTATATACGCGATAAGATTGCTGAAACATTATCTCTGAAACCTGAAGAGGTGGAGAGAATTACGGATACTCACGCCAGCGAACTATTTGGATTATGAGTATGCTCGTCTCAATAGTGTCATTCCCATTATCCAATCCGGTCAGTATATTCCTTTTGGTATTACTGATTATCCTGTTATGTCCTATAGTATTCAGACGTCTTGGTATTCCTCAGATAGTAGGACTGATACTTAGTGGTGTAGTTGTCGGTCCCTATGGATTCGATCTTCTTGCCAGAGATTCAAGTTTTGAGATTTTCGGACAGGTAGGAATATTATACCTCATGTTTCTTGCCGCCGTGGAGATCGACATGTTTCACCTCAAGAAGAATCTGAAAAAGGGGATAATATTCGGACTCATTACATTTCTCATACCTATGGCAGCCGGTATTTTCGGATCCCGGCTTGCATTCGGGTCATCATGGAGCACTTGTGTGCTAATAGCCTCAATGTATGCTTCACACACTTTGATATCTTATCCTATAGTAAGTAAATTCGGACTCCAGAATGCCCGTGCCGCCGTTATTGCTGTCTGTGCCACTATCGTAACCGTTATGCTTGCCCTTCTGACACTTGCGGGTGTCATCGGCAGTGTCGAGGGAGGTTTCGGTACAAGGCAATTTTTCAGTCTTCTTCTATTGATGATAGGCTATGCCCTTGTAATAGGCTTTCTTTTCCAATATGCCACAAAATATTTTTTCAGGAAATTCAGCGATGAGGTAAGCCAATATATCTATATTCTTGCGATGGTGTTCATAGCCTCGCTTACTGCTCAACTTATCGGGCTTGAGGCTATTTTGGGAGCCTTTTATGCTGGATTGATTCTCAATCGATTTATTCCGGCAAGATCCGGACTGATGGGCAGGATAAAATTTATTGGTAATGCCATATTTATTCCCTATTTTCTAATCGGGGTGGGTATGCTGATAAATGTACATGTCATTTTTAAGAGCTGGCAAGTTGGTTGGGTGGCTATAAACATGGTGCTCGTATCTATGGGCTCAAAATGGCTGTCAGCTTATATAGGAGCAAGATTATTTCATTTCGGAGGTACAGACCGAAGCATTATGTTCGGACTAACCTCCGGAAAGGCTGCAGCTACAATTGCAGCCACTATGATTGGTTTCCAGCATGGTCTTCTTACCGAAGACATGATGAACGGAGCCGTGCTTATGATTCTTGTGTGTTGCATTGTTTCTACCGTTACTACTCAGAGAAGTTCAAAACATCTGCGAATCGAGAGGACTGAAGCTGAGTTAAAAGCCGAAGGTGAAAGGGTTCCCGGAGAGTATGCACGACAGCTCGTTGCAGTAGCGAATCCAGTTACTGCAGAGGGCCTCATGCGTATGGCTCTATTAATGCGTAATCCGAGGAATCAAAATCCTGTCACAGCATTGTTTGTAAGAAATTCGGATGATTCGCGCACTTTGCAGATGGGAAGAAGCGCTCTGCGCTCTGCAGTGTTGGCTGCTCAATCTGTTGATATAGAAGTTAAGGATATTGAACGTTATGATATTAATGTTGTAGCAGGAGTTACCAATGAGGCAAAGCAAAATCATGCGAGCGATATCATGATTGGTCTTCACCGGAAATCTAATATCGTAGATACCTTTTACGGCACAATGATTGAGCAATTGCTACAGGCTACCCATAGAATGATATTTATTTCCAGGTGTTATTCGCCGGTAATGACATTGAACCGCATCATAGTGCTCGTTCCTGATAAAGCCGAATATGAGACAGGTTTTCAAACATGGGTTGAACGTGTAGGAAATCTGGCTGGTCAGCTTGCATGTAAAGTAATATTCCTGGCGTATCCCGTAACGGCTTCTTTCATACGTAATGTCTTGGAAGACGAAGGTTTTGAAATTAGGCATGAATACAAGGAGCAGAATTCTTGGGACGACTTCATACTTTATTCCAGCGAAATTGAAGAAGAGGATCTCTTTATGGTAGTAGGCGCTCGAAAAGGTTCCATTTCTTACTCAAGTGATATGGAAAATTTACCTTCGTTTATTGGGAGGAATTTCTCGCGCCATAATCTTGTTGTAATTTATCCTGAGCAATTTGGAAGCGAGTGACAGTATATGTCATGTGCTCTCTCCTATTATTCAATATTGTTAAAGCTATTAGATAATTAAACAAAATATGAAAAAATCATTTATCAATTTTAAGTATTCCGCGATTATCGGTACCCTTGTGCTTTTAAGTGCTTGCTCCGGAGGAAAAACTAAGTCGGCAGATACCATAGACACTGTAACTTCGGATGAAACTGAAATAGTGGAAGAATTGTCTAAGCCCATCTATATTACGCAAGACAGCATAGGTGCTATAAAGATCGGTGAGTCAATAAATGATATTCCGGCTGCCATAGAAGGGCTCTATGTAGCAAAAGAATATGGTGCATCTCCCGATGCAGTAACTATAACTTTCAAAGGAGAGGAAGGAGAAAGATTTATTGCCTATGATTTTGGGGAAGGCAAGATTGACGTCTTGAATCTTATAGACGGAACTGTGAAAGTCAAATCCCCAAAAGGTGAATTCGGAATGGGGGATAAGTTCAGTAATGTATTACAATTGCCGGGTGTTGAAGTGGAATGGTCCGGATATGAGAATACCGGTACATGGTATTGGGTTTGGGAAGGCTTGTGGTTTACGCCCTCTCAGGATAATATAACTGAAAGTCTTAGTCGCCGTCTTTATCAATCTATACAGGCTCCCACACCTGCTGACTTCGATGATTCTATTACGATCGGCTTCATAGGCACGGGTCTTCCATTCTGAAGCTTGTAATTCGTTAGTTAGAAAGCGGTTATAACCTTATTCGCAAGCAGATAATAGTACTCTAAATCGGTTTAAGATATATCAAAATTAAGTCTGTCCCGAGGTATCAAAAATTATACTTGATAACAGGACAGACTAATTTTTATTGTATAACCTTCCTAAGGAGGAAAATTAATTGCGAATGAACAATAGAGAAATTTATTTCTTTTTTCTGCCAATCTCGGGATGAGAGCTGACATAATTTAGAAACTCAATTCTTTCGGATGCTTCCGGATTATAACTCACTTCATTTTGCATCTGCTGATAAGCCGCCCCAAGCACTTTCAAACCCGTTATATAGTCATCTGCCAGACCAATATTCTGCATAAATCTATAGGCAAGAAGATCGGCTTCAGCGTCTTGGTCTTTAGAATAATTGAATGCATATTGCTCAGTTTTCTCCTTCGGCATTTTCTTTATAATTTCTTCCACATTTTGATTTATTCTTTCGGAATAAACATTGTCCCAGAAATTATACTCATAGGTATTATTATCAGAGGAGCTATCCAAAGCAATATTCCCAGCTATTACAGCACCGGCAAGAAGACCGGTAAGAATTTTATCTTTACGATTTTGGCGAACGTCTGAATATAATTTTTGAAGCTCTTGCTGTAATGCACCACGAGCGAATTCATGTGCCACATATCCTTTAACAACGTCTGAATTCACTCCTTTCCTTGATAATAACGCCGTGGTTATACACATGGCAAATCCTTGATCGGTAGGCGCAGTAAAAGCTCTGACATCATCTGAATTGACGATATAAAGAGCACACTTTATGTCCAATGGGGTGATGCCCATTACATTTAGAATGGAGTCACAATATCCCTGCATTTCAGTAACGATAGATTCATCAATTTCGGGATAAAAATGAGGAAGGGAATTATATTTTTGAATAGCCTCTTTCTCCATTCCTTTATTATTTAATATGTCCCACTTGAATTTTTCAAGCTTGTGATTGCCATTTAAGGCTAATGTCCAAAAATCAGATGGTTGATCAGGATTCGCATTTTTTGCAGAGCGGTCGACATCATATTTCTCTATCAACTTTTTGTATTGTTTTTCTACATTGCCTGCATTAGCATGGAAAGCTACCATAAGCATAATCATCAATAATTTAATAGTTTTCATGACCATTCTTTTTAAGTTATGATTAATGTATTTTAATATCCTAAAGGAAAATTTTTGCTACCACATAGCGGAAAATGATAATTAGGATCATTTCATGGCATCGATTCTTGAAGCATCTCCAACCACCCAGACAATATCACCCTCTTTGAGCACTGTTGACGGACCCGGCTGTACAAATTCATCTTCACCTCTCTGTACTTTGACAATCATACTATAGAAATCTGTACGTAGATTAGTTTTACCGAGAGGCAGGTTAATAATGGGAGAACCGGAGGTAAGGCGTATGCTTCGAAGCGCAATTTCCGGTTGTGTAGTTTCTACAGCCATAAATGCTTTCTGATCGCGCTCGATGTCATCATTAAGTTTCTTAATCTGTTCATCGGTGCCAATCACCCCGAGAATATCACCCGGGAAAATACGTGCGTCAACTGAAGGTAACGGCATAATTCTGTCTCCTCTTTGAATGCTTGACACACTCACTCCATAATCATCGCGAAGACCTGAATCTTTCAATCTGTCGCCAACGAATGGACAATAGGCACCCACTTGAATATAAGCCTGATGTAAATCGCTAACAAGGTTATTATTCAAACCAAGACGTGTATTTTCCCTTATATTGAGATTGTCGATGAATTTCTTTTCTATATGTCCGTATCTCGACATCAGTTTTGAAGAAGCAAACACAATAATGAGTACAAAACAAATTACTCCTGCTATCCAAGCTATTAAAGAATTATAGGCGATACTCATAAGATAGATAATGAAGAAAAGAGTAACAAAGTATCTTATAATCTTCATTGCCACGAGAGGGACATCATAAAATGAAGCCGTAGCGTGGAGTTTCATTTTCTCATCCGGTTTTGTAGAACTGAAAGAGAGTGCAAAAAGAAAAGGCAACATTGCTACGAATGTTATAGCCGTTGCTGTAAGCCTTCCCCAACTTCCAAGGTATTCTTTACAAATAGGGAATAAAAATTGTTTGGAACATAAAATAATTGCTAGTAGGACAACAGAATATAGAAGTATTCTCCAAACATATCTGCTGAGAACCTCTTTCCATAAGCGTTTTGTTTCACTGGAATCAGATACCTGTTTAGTATATCGGTTGATTAGGAATCCGAGTCTTGAAGGGAGATGTTTTTCAACATAGGCATATGCCGGTTGGGAAAGCTTCACGAAATATGGTGTGGTAAATATTGTGATCACCGAAACTGCCACAATAATCGGATAGAGTGAAGGTTCGAGTACTCCAAGGCTCATACCGAGAGAGGCAATGATGAAAGAAAACTCACCGACCTGTGTCAAGGTAAAGCCACTTTCTATCGCAACGCGAAGAGTTTGACCCGTAACCAGCATACCGATAGTTCCGAAAAATATCATGCCGCAGATTACGACAACGGCAAGTAATAGAATCTCCCACCAATATGCTACCAGTACAGTGGGATCTACCATCATACCTACCGAAATAAAAAACACAGCTCCAAAAAGGTCTTTGACAGGTTGCACTACACGTTCCATCCTTTCGGCAGCCATCGTGCCGGCAAGTATTGAACCCATAATGAAAGCACCAAGCTCGAGTGAGAATCCGCAAATAACAGAGAAAACTGCCATGGAAAAGCATAATCCCATTGCCACGACAAGAAGAGTTTCATCGTTAAGAAAACTTTTTACACGCGTTAGGAAAGAAGGAAGCACATACACGCCGATTACAAACCAGATAATTAAGAAGAACACAAGTTTTCCGATTGAAAATAACAGTTCGGAACCCTCCACGTTGCCCACTGCAAGAGAAGAAAGCAATACGAGCATAAGGACGGCAAAAAGATCCTCTATAATGAGTACGGCAAGAACAAGTGATGCAAATTTTTTCTGCCGCAATCCTAAGTCTGTCAGAGTTTTAAGAATTATGGTTGTACTCGACATGGAAATCATTCCACCGAGAAATATACAATTGATGTAATCAAGCTGAAGAATTTTACCAACCCCGAATCCTGCAAACGTCATACCGCAGATGATGATTAATGCAGTAAATATGGAGGAAGACCCGGCATTCATCAGTTTCTTGAAACTGAACTCCAAACCAAGTGTGAACATGAGTACCACTATGCCGAGGTCAGCCCAGAATTCAATATTAGCCAGATTAGATATTGAAGGCAGATACACAAATTTCGGGCTTGCGAGGAAACCGGCAAGAATATATCCAAGTACCACCGGCTGTTTAAGTTTTTTAAACAGAAGAGTAACAATGGCACCCAAAAGCAAGATCCATGCAAGGTCACCAATAAGACCGTTTGTTTGATCCTCCTCTGTATGAGTCGAGGAGTCGCCGTTAATCTCAGTGAACGTTGCTGTCTCTAACTGATCAACCGTTTCTTGAATTGCAATATCGGTTTCGTAAGATACAGGTAGTGTTATCATGCTGTATTTTATTAAATGAAATTGGTTTAAGTTTCAGACTTTTCCCTTGCATACTTCTGCACTACATATATATCGTAATAAGACAGAAGCAAAGTAGTAAGAGGAAGAGCAATAATTAGACCCATAAATCCAAGTAGTGTCCCCCATATTGAGAGAGAGAGTAATATGATAGCCGGGTTCAGCCCCATTGCCTTACCCATTATTTTAGGTGTTAGAATAAGATCCTGGATACACTGGACAACTACATATACAGCCATTGTTTCCCAAAATATCACCCAGAAATCTACGCCGGTTCCGGCTGCACACACAAGGCAAAGGATAGCAGCGATAGGAAGGGATATAAGCTGTAGATACGGAACAAGGTTCAGAACCCCTATGAAGAGGCCAAAAAAAACTGCCATAGGAAGTCCGATTATATAAAAACCAATTGCAAACAGCACTCCCACCAACATGGCAATCAGGAATTGCCCTCGGAAATAGCGGTTCATAGCGTTTTTTATATCATTCCCCACTTTATATGCCCAGTACCTGTGGTGCACAGGCACGAGATGGCGGAAGCCCATCATTATCCTTTCATAATCAAGCATTATGAAAATGACATAGAGAATTACGATAAGCCAGCTAAGGAGCCCGAAAATGAATGCCAGCCCTGAACTGAAAAAACTCCATGAGGAAGATATTGCACTTTTGATCAGATCTTTCCATTCCTCGTTGGTAAGAAGATTCGAGATCCTGTCAAAATCTATATTTTCCTTAATAAAAGATAGAATGTCATCGGAGATGTATGGTATCTGGATCCGGGCACTGGTATATTGCCTTAGCATATGGGCCATAGAAGTTGTTTCAGACACCAGATAGGGAACAAAAATAATATTGAACAGAACTATTAGCAGAGTGGCCTCGATAAGAGTAAGAAACACAGGAATAAACCGTTTCTTGATTCGGGTCAGTTTCATGTTCCATCTCACAACCGGCACAAGTAAATAAGCTATGAGGCAAGCAACCAGAAAAGGAAGGAGCACCCCTTTTAATATTTCGAGTAGATAAAGCACGGCTAATACTGAAATCACTGTGAAAGCGATTCTTACTACTCTGTCGAAAGTATATGGTTTGCGTACGGGATAATCAGCACCGTTCATGGAATTATTGCTCGAAAAAAAGTTGCAGTATTCAGTTAGTAAAATTAGCAACAATTTCTCATGTGACAAAAAACTTGGTTAAAATTCGGAAAACTTTTGTATCTTTGTAACCCATAATAAGAAAATTAGAAATGATAAGACACATTTGGCTACTGGCCATGCTTATGCTGCCGGCGTTACAGGTGGCGGCACAGCAGGGAGCCGAAGCTGTAGAGAATTTTATTAAGACTAATGGTGTCCGTCCTGAATCCGTAGCTGTAATGATAACTGATCTGTCAGACGGTAGTGTATTGGGTAGCCATAACACCAAGGCATCCTTAATACCTGCCTCTATTATGAAGTCTGTTACCACAGCAGCGCTCCTTGACAGGGCTGGTGCGGACTACCGTTATCATACAGGAATCTTTATTGATGGTCCCTTAGACATGGGAATTCTTCGGGGTAATTTGATTATAAAGGGTTCTTGTGATCCGTCGGTAAATTCGCAAGCAGAACCTTTCGGACAAAATATAATTGAAGAGATTACAGATGCTTTGCGTCTTGCAGGAATCAATAAAATAGAAGGTCGCATCATAATTGATGAATCGGAATTCGATTGCCCTCCGCGCCCTTCTTCATGGGCTCCTGCAGATTTTAAAGAATCTTATGGAACCGGCATTCATGCCTTCAACTACCAGAATAATTCCAATGGCAAAAGATCGGTAGAGAATCCTTCAAACATTTTTATAAGAGATCTCAAGGCAGCGCTTGCCCGTGAATTGATTAACGTCGACAATAAAGATGTGGGAGTAGGGGAGAGAAGACAGATTTTTGACCATATTTCTCCCCCGGTAGATGAAATTATGCGTTCATGCATGATGAGGAGTGACAATATGTTTGCAGAAGCTATGCTGAGAACATATGGTAAGCTTGAAGGAAAGGACGGATCTACCGATAGCGCAGCCTCAAGAGAGTTTACATATTGGGTAGACAAGGGTGTCCCAACGGATGGTGTGGCAATAATAGATGGTTCAGGCCTTTCAAGAAATAACCGCGTGACTGCCGAATTCATGGAAGCTGTTTTGCGCCATATGAGTGGAGATGCCACATATGCTTCATTCTTTCCACTCGCCGGACAAGAGGGTACGCTTGTGAAATTTTTGGCAGAAACTCCTCTTGACAGCTATATTGCCATGAAGACAGGAAGTATGAAGGGTATACAGTGTTATGCTGGTTATAAACTTGATGAAGAATACGTCCCCACTCATGTTGTGGTTATAATAATGAACGACATAACCGGTAGTCGCACAAAAGCACGTGCAGCTGCTGAAACTATGTTACTCGATATTTTTTGCAACGAATCCAAACTCCAAGAAAATGAATAAAGACAAACTGAACGCATTGCTCGATAGCATTTATGAGCTCGAAGGCCTCGTACATCTTGCTCTGACACGTGAAGATGAACCAAAATCTTTGCCTGAATTGATTGTCCGTAAAGCAGAGGAGTTGCCGGGTCTGGTTGCCGAAACAGTGAAGTATAAAGATTCTGCCTCTGATTCTTTTACACCTTCCACTGAAGCTGACATGCTGGGATTGTGTATTGATCCTGTTTCTGATGAGACATATATTGAGGATAATTATCCGATTCAGGAAACGGTGTCGAATACTTTCAGTGAGTATGGGTTTGATAAGCAAAATTCTATATTGCAAGATGAAGAAAGATATAGTCACACCGGACAGAAAAATCCTGAATATATCACTTCATCTCAAGAAACTGAGATTATCCGCACGCCTAATGTCCAGAAACCAAAGGTGTTCGAACCTCGGGCAGATCTTGAAGCTCGTTTAGTAAAGGAGTCTTCCGCCTTAAAACCTGAACCTCGCAGATCAATGCCGGTTCAACCAGTTACCGGTAAAGTTGCTGCACCGGAATCTATGGGAGATCAGAATTTTACCAAAAAAACAGATACCACCCCTAATCAGATAGAACCGAGGGGACGGCTCGTATTTACTATAAATGATAGATACCGTTTCAAACGAGATTTGTTTAATAGTTCGGATGCCGATTTCAATACGTCGCTTGCTTTGGTTGCATCCATGGATAGCTATGAAGAGGCTGAGGCATATTTCCTTGGTGATCTTCAATGGCAACCGCAAAGGGAAGAAGTGATCGATTTCCTCGAAATCCTCAAAAATTACTTCAAATAAATATATTCCGAAAAGTAAAGCGGACTTAAGGAATCAGACTTCTCTTTTTTAATTACTAAAAATTATCCGTTTCGCAATGAGTGGTAAGCTATACATTGTCCCGACTCCTGTGGGAAACCTGGAGGATATGACCTTTCGTGCAGTGGAAGTACTGAAAAATGCCGATCTGATACTTGCGGAAGATACAAGAACCTCCGGAGTGCTACTTAAGCATTACAATATTTCTGCTCCGATGAAGAGCCATCATAAGTTTAATGAACATGAAGAGGCTCCAAAAATAGCGGAAAGAATACTCGGCGGAGAGAATATTGCACTCATATCGGATGCTGGTACACCGGGTATTTCCGATCCCGGATTCATGCTAAGCCGTGAATGTCGCAGGCTTGGTGCAGATGTAGAGTGTCTACCCGGTGCCACCGCTTTTGTCCCTGCACTTGTAGCGTCTGGACTGCCTTGCGACAGGTTTGTTTTTGAAGGTTTTTT
>CAZXHO010000042.1:0-11837 GCA_964640365.1 uncultured Sangeribacter sp.
CTGAGATGCCAAAATCCGGGTCATCCCACACCTGATTCAAAAGAGTGAAGCGATTGCCGGAATGTCCAACCCATGAAGCATTTAGCTGTACTTTATCATTGACTTTCCAGTTGATCATTATATTGATGGTATGTCGGTTATCGAACTTGGCAGGAAAAGTCAAACCACCGTTTTTTTCAGCAAATGTACGGTCTGACCAAGCAAGAGAATAAGATATGTTTCCGGTCACTTTACCAAATACTTTCTCAATCTTTAAGTCTATTCCTCGCGCAATCCCTTTCCCACTGCATAACTGTGCATTCCACATATCGAGTGGAGGGCGCAGATAATATTCATCTTTATACTCTACAAGATTATCCATCCATTTGTAGTAACCCTCTAATGATACGGCAAATGATTTGTCAGGTGACTGCCAGTATCCTCCAACTGAAATTTTATCGGCAGTCTCGGGCTTGAATTTACCGGTGACCGGAATCCACTGGTCTGTAGGGAGTGAAAGATAACTCTGGTTGAGTTGATGCACATACTGTGTGGTACGACTGTATGCGGCTTTCAAAGCCCAACGTTCAGCGGGTTGATAGCTGATTGATAATCTGGGTGACAAACCATATTTATTATTGCCACTGATATTGAATAATGAACCATGAAATCCTGCATTCATCCGGAATTTATCGCTGATTATCCAATCATCTTCTATGTATACGTTTACTTCATTGGCTCGGTATGCCCATGTGGAATCACGCGTTGACAATTGTGTGGTCCCAATGTTGTAAGTACGGGATGTCTGTGCAGGCAGAAAGGAATGACAAGTATAACCGGCACCAAAACGAACATGATTATTCTCATTGGGACACCAATCGAAATCACCCCGGAAAATCCAATCGTTGATATGATTGTCGGTTTTGACGTTACTATGAGATTGTATGGTGTCGCGTGCACCAATATCTGTTATGTTGATGTTGTGATTCATTCCGGAAAAGAAACGGGTATACGCAACGGTGAATTCAGAAAACAAATTTTCACTGAAACGATAGTTCAACCCGCCTTGAGCCAGAAGATTACCCCAATGAAAGTCATAATGGTCAGTCATGAACTCGCCCCCTATCATTGGATCGCTTGGAATTTTGTCCTCCATACCGGTTTTCAGATTGTCATCACCGAAATACAAACTTACGAATGCGGTGGCTTGAGGCGAGAACCGATGTTGCATCTTGGCATTGAGATCCATGAAGTAATAATGGAAACGAGTCTTCTCCTCTTTATTCTTAGAATTGATGATAGCAAGTATTGGAATAGTCAATACATCGTACCATGAACGGCGGAGCCCTACAAGATAGGTGGTTTTCTTGCCGAGTGGCCCGGAAATATTGAAAGCGCCTGATGTCAAGCTAAGACGAGCCGAGCCATGATGCCCCAAACGGTTTCCGTTCTGAAGTCTCACATCCATAAATGAAGACAAGCGGCCGTCATATTTAGCAGGAATGGAAGATTTGAAAAAGTCAATATATCTAATTATATCGGTATTAAACGCCGAAAATAGCCCGGCAAAATGATTCACTTGATAAAGCGGAACATTGTCGAGCATATAAAGGTTTTCATCAGCATTTCCTCCATGTACATACATACCTGCCATTCCTTCAGTGCCCTCTGTTACACCCGGCTGGGTGTGTAAGGCTTTTATTACATCTGCCTCTCCAAAAAGTACAGGTGTATTTCTTACTTCTTCTGCCGTGATTTTCTTAGCTCCAATTTCTGCAGTCTCGACTTGAGTGGCATCCAGACGCGATACAATCACTACTTCATCAAGCACCGTTGGTTTAATCGTATTTTCCCTTACTTTTATCATCGGAGTGGAGACAACCGGAGATTTAATCTTCTCAGGTTTAACCACATTCTTTCTTCGCTTCAGGACTATATTCTTTCCCTTTATTATATACTCTATAGGAGTGCCTGAGAACATTTCCGACAACACGTAATTCAATGGTTTGTTTTTGGCTTTGACTGTAACCCGGAATTCTTTCAGAAGTTCTGATGGATACACAAAGTTCATGCCAGTTTGTTCTACAATGGAACGAAATACGGTTGCGGCAGGTTGATTGACCGCACGAATGGTGACATTCTGCGCAAGCACAACCGATACGCACCAGAAAGCTCCAATTAGTAACGAAATCAAACGCTTCATTCCTTTACTGACATTTGGGTTTCAAGAATGTCGTTGATCGTTGCTAAGAGGTCTATTGCATTACCTTCATAGTGCAGTGAAAGACAATATTGCTCAGCATTTTCCGGAATATTGACAACTTCCACACCATACACCTCTTCAATTTTGGAAATAACAGTGGGGAGCGGGGTATTTTCAAAATTAATAACTTTCACAACCACTATAGGTGTATCGGATATTACAGTCTCCTGAACAGTTTTATCTTGTGGTACATTCACACCATACTGATGATATACTATAGCTGCAGTTGCAGACAGGACAACGACAGAAGAAATGACGGCTGCGATTTTGAAGCCGTTCCACTTTAAAGCCGGTTTTAGATTCAACCGTTTCCAGCCTTTGTCTGCAGAGAATTTCCCTCTGCGATATCTTTTTGCGATATATGATACCTCTTCTTTCATAATGGTTATTCTAAAAGTGAAGCGGGATTTATTCCCGTTCACTTATGTGACGTAACCATACGGTCAAAAGTCCTATCCGTTATTAGAAAAATTACAGAAAAGGCAAGAAAAAAGGTTTGTGGGAAAGTGACAAGGATTCACGTAGACGAGCGAAAGCCTTAGTCTTCTGATTTTTAACAGTTTTTATTGATATATTTAATTCCTCCGCTATCTCCTCGTTTGAAAAGCCATCACGTTTGCTCATTAGAAATATCTCACGGCATTTATCCGGCAGGTCATCTATAGCTTTCCAGATTCTGGCATCACGAAAGGAGGTGTCTATTACCTCCTCAGACACGTCCGGTATGTTATCTAAGGTCTCCAGCTCTTTTCTACCTCTACAGAAACTAACACATTCATTCCTCACACATCTATACATATAGGAACTAAAATTATCAATCTCTGAACCGGAAGATATTGCTTGCCAAACCTTCAAGAAAGTAGCTCCAACAATGTCCTCCGCATCGTCGGCATTGTCAACGATGCGGAGCGCGTACATGCCCAAGGGCAAATACAGTCGTTTGAAATATGTCTCAAATTCTCTGATTGTCATAGTTTCAACCATAAAAGATGCAATGTCTCTAATATTAAAGACGCAAGATTTATGAAATAGTCCTATTGTGACAGTCAATTACTTCATGCGGATATATTTCTCAATCTACAGTAGCAGACCTGTGAAATGAAGCTTCCGGTCTGCTTCTATTTAAATAGAGTTGATATCGGAAAATTCATTCCGCAGAAAGGATAAAGGAATATCTATGCGGCAAATTTCCAGGTATCGTATATTGGTCTAAAGTCGGCTTACCCCATGTATCAGCACCCCCTACTCCATGAACTGCTTTATCTATATTAATGTTTACAAACTCTCCCCTTTTAAGTTCATGCGGATGCTCGACATCCAACAAATCTTCTTCTCCATAATCCCAAACACGAATACATAACGTTCCATCAGAACCCTCTATCTTTATTGATGGACCAGAACCGGAAGAAACTAAGTTGAGCCAACGAACATCGCATCGATTTCCATTATCTTGAGGTTTAATATAATCGTGCATATACTCATTCAGGGGAAGAGTATAATTCCCTATAAAATACCCCCGTTTTCGATCAGGATAGTTTTCCCATGGACCTCTCCCAAAATACTGAACAGAATCTACTTTTGCCGATGTACGCATTCTCATTCCAAATTTTGGTAATAGTGGAATATCTGAAGCCATTGGTAAATAATCTGCAGAGACAAGAATTTTACCATTACCATCCATAGTATAGGTTAAATCGTAGTTTGCACCTATTGGAAGAACCATTTTATATGTCACACTTACACATCCGTCCTCTTTATCAATTCTAATATCTTTTATTTCTCTTCTTGAAGCTTCTTCATTCCACACTGACATTATATCTCGGTAATAAGCATTGACACTTTGATTGTCGTTGGAGGGTTTACCAAAATAAGGTTCAAGTGGTGAGTGCAGAATCTCTTTTCCCTTTACGTTCCAAGATGCCAAAGAACCGGAACCATCAAGAGTGATTTTGACATCAGATGCCTCCAGAACGATATTGTTATTATTCTTCTTAAAAGAAGGTTTTTTTCCGTTATATTTGAGAACCGAATATTCGTAAGGAGTCAATTCAAATTGGTCGCTTGCCACCACAAAACCTTTTGCAGCCCAAGATTTGTCTTCAATCAGTTCGGCATAGACATTAAAAAGCGTACCCGGAATCTTTACATCATATTCCGGAATAATAAATTTATCACCTTGAAGATCAATTTTTCCAGAATTCAAAATTTTACCGTCTGAGATAATTTCGTATCGATAATTATAAGCCTCAAGAGGTGTAAAGCAATCCCTATTTAACAGATTTATCTCATTTTCGTTTTTCACAAACCAAATCGGCTGATAAACATGCTTCACTTCATAAAAATGAGGATTTGGAGAGCGATCAGGAGATATCAGACCATTAATACAAAAGTTTTTATCGTTTGGCACGTCTCCAAAATCTCCTCCATAAGCCCAGAATTCATCATTCCCAAGTTGAAGAGAATCAGAAAAGCTTAAATTACTTCCATCAATAGGTTTGGCTATACCTTGGTCAACCCAATCCCATATAGCAGCTCCTGCAATGGTTGAATCAGCATAAATCACGTCCCAATATTCCTTAAAATTTCCCATGGAATTTCCCATGGCGTGAGCATATTCTCGCGCAATATAAGGCTTGTCTTTCACTCTTTTTGCTCCCTCTTTCATCATATCAGGTGTCGGGTAGCCCTCATCATGTAATGCCGAATAACGTGGATTACAATCATAAAATGGAAGTCGCGACGGATCCATAGCAACTACTGTATCATACATTGCCTGTATATTTGGACCGACACCACCTTCATTTCCAAGACTCCACATTATTACACATGGATGATTTCTATCCCGTGAAACGAGTGAGACAGCTCTGTCAACATGAGCCTCGCACCAGTCGGGGTCATTACCCATCTCTTCATTAGCATATCCATAGCCGTGACTCTCCTGGCAAGCTTCATCCATGACATATAATCCATATCTGTCGCATAATTCATACAGAAGAGGACGGTCAGGATAGTGAGATGTTCTCAAGAAATTGATATTAGCCTGTTTCATAAGCTTAATATCCTTTTCTATTGTGGCATCATCTACCCAACGCCCTGTGCGTGGATGATGATCATGGCGGTTTACTCCGCGAAGCTTAACATTTTTACCATTAATTTTAAATACCTCGCCTACAGTCTCAACCTTCTTAACTCCTAAATGATAGTCATACTGCTCCAATTCATTCCCTTTTGAATCCAGTAAAGCCAGAGAATACGGATATAATTCCGGAGTCTCGGCAGACCATAGTCTGGGATTATCTATTACATAATCAAGATTAATAACTACTGTGTCTCCGGCACCTATTTTCTTAATATCTTCAAGAATGTCTGTTCCATCTATTTGCATTTTAATTTTATGACCGGCAGTTTCATTCTTTCCAATATTGCAGATAAACAGTTTAGCATTAACCTTTGCTTTGTCCATATTATCATTCAGAACAGCATCCACATGGTAGTCAGCAATATGGGTTTTAGGTCTTACCAACAGTCTCACTGGTCGGAATATTCCGCTGAGACGCCACATATCCTGATCTTCAAGATAACTGCCATCTGACCATCTATAGACTTTCACTGCCAAACGATTGTTTCCGGGTTGCAAAAATGATGTGACATCAAATTCTGCAGGAGACATGGAATTTTGACTGTATCCAACCTTTTCTCCGTTCATCCAAATTTCCATGGCAGATTTAACTCCTTCGAAACTCAGAGTGAGATTATTATCAAGCATATCAGGTGTCACAACAATATCCGTAACATAGCATCCTACCGGATTCCTATGATCGTACGCATACCAGTCTGCCGGGGGTTCAGAAGTGACACTTGGACGGTTACGGTTAAATGGATAGGCAATGTTTACATATATCGGTTTACCATAATTTTGCATCTGCCAATTTCCAGGAACTTTTATTTTATCCCAGCCGGTGACATCATAATCCGGATTTTCAAAGCCTTCGGGAGCACTCTGAGGATCTGGAGACCATTTAAAGGACCAATCCCCGTCAAGCCACTGTATGCTCTGTAAACTCCTTTCACTTGATGGCATTTGTAATGTTGCGTGATATGGCAGTTTATTCCTACCGAGAACATGAGGATTTTCCCAATCTACTATTTCTTCTTCAGTCAATACTTCAAAATCTGAATAAGCCATATGTTCGCCCGAAGAGAGGGTTTCGGCATCCAGACGTATAACCTTCGCTTTTACCGGCTTAAATTTAACTGTCTGCCAAATTGGATTATTAACAATGTTGGAAAACTCTCCGCTCGCCACTTTTTCCCAGTTTGTCCAATCAGAAGTGACGTATACTGAATAATGGGTTACTGTTCCTTCCGATGATTGTGTAGGTGGAAGATATCTTATTCCTGAAATTGTTAATTCTCCTCCGGGCTCAACTATCATTTGCTTGGGAGACATATAGAATATTCTTAATGAAGAAGACAGTTTTTCACCCGAATCGGGAATGTCAGGAGTAAGTACCGGAGCATTGTAAACAGAAATTCTCGAAATAAGTGGACAAGCCTTGCTATCGGTAATAGACATTCTAATCTTTTTGGAAGTAACTTCCGGGAAACATACGATTCTTCTTCTACCGATTGTAGTAAGTTTACCATCCTCTGTAAGTGCATCTTTCAACTCCTGCCATTCTCCATCCACCAAAGCTTCAAGCTTCCAATTTTTAACCCTCTGTCCCAATGGAATATACTCTTCTACAAGAAACCTGTCAAAGGTAATCGGATTATTAAAATCAAGGATAATCTCTCCCTGTTTTATAGAGTCATCCGTAGTCCAATAAGTATCTTTATTTCCGTCGAGAACATGTCTAGCTGAATATTTTTGTGAGCCTCCTCTTGTTTGTGAAGAAGTAGCTATCGCTTGCTTAGCAAGATCATCTTTGAAAACCTCTTCGATCATTTTAGCAAATGCCGCCCCACGCAAGCTGTCGGTAGAATGAATTAAGCCATTTGGCATCACCGGAAAATTGAGAAGAAGAGTTGAATTTCTTCCCACTGACTTATAGTAAGTCTCCATGAGTTTTGAAAGGCTCTTTACATTTTCATTTTCCGAAGAATGATAAAACCATCCCGGTCTTATACTGGTATTAGTCTCACCCGGCACCCATGAATCTCCATTTTCAACACCGAAATGAAGCATTCCCCAATCAGTTTCACCTTCTTTGTTAAGCAAACTCCAATTGGTGGCACCAACTTCACCAGCTTCGGTACCGACCCATCGTAATTCTCCCCTATCGCTTCCGTCATTCCAAATAAGGCAATTGGGTTGAAGCTTTTTAATCATTTGATATGTAGGTTGCCAGTCGTAATAAGTAGTGCGGTCTATTTTTCTTGTTTCATTCGCACCTCCGTACCATCCGTTGCCACCATTAGCTCCGTCAAACCACACTTCAAATATATCTCCATAACCGGATAGCAACTCTTCGAGCTGATTTCTGAAATAAGTGACATATTCCGCCTTGCCATATTCAGGATGGTTACGATCCCATGGGGAAAGATAAACGGCAAATTTCAATCCGGCTTCCTTGCAAGCCTCTGCCAGTTCTTTTACTACATCTCCTTGACCATTTTTCCATGGAGAATTTTTTATGGAATAATCGGTATAAGCTGAAGGCCACAGGCAAAACCCACAATGATGCTTGGCAGTAAAAATAATACCTTTCATTCCTGCAGCCTTGCATACGTCAACCCACTGTTTGACATTAAGATCAGTCGGATTAAAAAGATCTACACTCTCATTTCCAAAACCCCATTCTTGATCGGTGTATGTATTGAGGGAGTAATGAATAAAAGCATACATTTCCATGTCCTGCCAATTTAGCTGGTTCTGTGAAGGAAGAGGCCCGCATGGCGAAGGAGGTGTAACTTCAATGACCTGGGAATGTCCGGTAATATGAAAGATTCCCAATAATAACAAAAAAGAAAAGAAGTAATTGATTGTTCTCATTGTCTAAAATTAAAGATTTCCGGATAGGTCTAATTGAAAAAATATGTCGAAATAGTTGAGAGTCTAAAGAGTCGAAGTTATATGAACTGACCGGAAAGTGATCAGCATTTTTAAAGCTGAATTTCTTTCCGGTCAGGTCTTAAGAGGGATAAAACTAATAATTATAGTATATCAAATAAATTTCATTATTCCTGAAGGAAAGGTTCCGTTACGTAGGGTGAAATTTTATTCATATAATAATCACGCAACTCTTTCCATTTATAATATGGTCCTGAAACATGTCCGACAGGAAGTTCAACTTCACGCTCGTTAAGCAGAACTTTTACTAAAACATCTTCATCTCCTATGGTTCCGGGTTTCCTATAAAAAATCATCTGAATATTTGCTGCCATCGGAATAATGAGATAGTCGTGATAACCTCTTTCTACAAGCGATTCGAGATCATTAATTTCATCACCGAAGTGATCAAGTTCCATAAGAGCAGTCAGAGGATTCACTACTGTATCGTGTCCATATCTAAGATTTATACTTGGAGTAGTGGAATTCATAGCTGTATCAGCACTTAGAATGATATTGTTAAGGAGATTAGACTGCATAAACGGCATTCTGTTTTCTGTAATTTTAGAATTTCCACCTTGCATGAGCCAATATACATTCTTTTGTTGCCATCTTTCCTTTACCTCTTCCGGAGTAAAGATCTCATCAACCAGCCAAGGTTGGTCGGAATGGCTCTGACAGTTCAAAAGCGCTGTCAGTAATGAGTGATAAAGACTATTACCGATGCTGTCTTTAGCATATGCCTCATCGTTGATTAACTTTTTAAGGAATTCCCCGTTATTGCCATGCCTACGGTTGTATTCCTTTACCACTGTTGAATCAGCACGATGACGTATTGCCAGAGCCTCATCATCATCATAATCCATATACCACATGTCTGCATGACTTGCGTCAGTTTTGATTTTCATGTCAGGAACAACCGACTTAATACCATTCAATCCGTTGAACATTGAAAGAATAGAACGGATAACAACTGTGGAACGGGCATCAAGATTAGTATTGGAATTAAATATCTGAGGATAATTCTCAGCCATACGTTTCCCTATGACCTGATGTTGCCAAGCACCCTTGTCAGAAAGTTCTCCTGAGCGACCTTCGTGAGCTTTAGCTCTAATTTCCTTTATAGCTTCATATGTTTTTTCACCCAGAGGCGTTAATTTGCCATTCTGTTTAGCCTTATCGAGTATTTCATAGGATTTATCGAAAAGTTTATAACCAATGTGCCATCTGCTTCCGTGGCGGCTATAATGTTCCATATGAAATGGCTCATACCCATCAGGGGCCGGTGTTTGTGCCGGTGGAGTTTCATAAAGATATGGATAACAATAGTAATTGCCTGCAGCCTGATGTGTTGTCACCTCATCATATCCGGGCACTTTTGCAACTGTAGGCAATGAAAGGACCGTAGTAATGCCGGCTGTCAATACTATTTTCCTTAAAGTCTGAGTTTTCATAAATATTCGGTTGTAGTTAATTTTTTATCGTTCAAAATTACTCAAAATAAAATTATGTAACAAATAAATTTTCCATTTCTTTTTTTGAAATAAAAAAAGTGAATCAATGGTTTATAATATTTTCCATCTATTAGATTGTACGTTTATCTATCGTTAAATCTATAAAAACAAGTTTATTGAGAATAAATATAAAAATACATTATGTCAGGAATTATAAGGATAATTTATAAATAATCATTAATTTTGCAAAAATATTTATCTCGTAGCAATTAAAATGGATAATACCAATAAAAACGAAAGAGCTGTTTTTTCCACAAAATTTGGTGCAATTGCCACCACTGTAGGTTCTGCCGTGGGGCTTGGAAATATCTGGAGATTTCCATATGAAGCAGGGTCAAACGGAGGTGGCGCGTTTATGATATGTTATCTAATATTTGTCTTCATAATCGGAGTTCCTTTGCTTTGTGCCGAATTTTGTATGGGACGAGGAACCAGAAGTAATATTTTCGGAGCGTATAGAAAACTTGGCGGGAAACGAATAGCTCTTTTTGCCGGACCTCTTGGAATTGTAGCCTCTCTGCTGATATTAAGTTTCTATTCTGTGGTTGCCGGATGGACTGTAGAATACTGTCTCTCCTCCATCACCGGTGCTCTTGACTTCTCAAACCGAGAGATTGGTCATGGACAATTTATTTCACTGACTACAGGAGTTAGACCTATAATCTGGACATCAGTTTTCCTATTCGCAAATTTCCTTATTTTAATTTGTGGGGTCACAAAAGGTATAGAAAGAGCATCAAATATCTTAATGCCCTTGTTGTTCATATTGTTAGTAGCCTTTTGCATTAACTCTTGTTTTTTGTCCGGATTTAGTGAGGGAATAAGATTCTTGTTTTCACCTGACTTCAGTAAAATTAATTCCGGCGTGCTTCTAAGTGCTATGGGCCAGGCTTTCTTCTCCCTTAGTCTCGGTTTGGGGTGTATGATGACGTATGCCTCATATTTCAGCAATGATAATAAATTAGGTAAAACGGCAGTGACCACTGCTTTACTTGATTCCGTTATAGCGATCCTCGCCGGTGTTATCATATTTCCTGCTGTCTTTTCTTTTGGACTCTCTCCTGAGGCAGGTCCGACCTTGGTATTTGAAGTGTTACCATATATATTTAATCAATTGCCGGGAGGAATGATCTGGTCTACTCTCTTTTTCCTTCTCCTCTTTCTTGCTTCATTGACTTCCACAGTTTCAATGAGTGAAATCTCCATATCATATTTTTGTGAAGAGAAAAAACTGAACCGTAAATGGGCAACCATTATCTCTTCTGCAATTGCACTTGTAGGAGGATTACTTTGTGCTTTAAGTTTCGGAGCCTTAAGTGAATTCACTATATTCGGTTTGAATATATTTAACCTATTCGACTATTTATCTTCAAACATCTGTCTTCCGGTGGGCGGTTTTATCTGTTCACTATTTGTAGGATGGTGGGTAGACAAAAAATTTATTTCCCGTCAGTTTACAAACGATGGGAAACAGAAGTTTCCATTTTTTAAGCTCTTCAGATTTTGTGTAAGATGGATTTGTCCAACCGCAATTTTCTTAATTTTCCTGAATTCATTAAAACTGATTTAAACCTCCCTTACAAAAAACTTTACTTGTAGAATTCACCGTCGTAAAAATAAGGAAATCTTGACTTGAAAAGTGCCTTTGGAATATGCCGGAAGCAAAGATATAGTCCATACAATCTCGTTGTAATTATGCATTCAGCGTCCGAGGGAATATGAAGCACAAGAATAGCACAATAAATATATGAGAATTTTTCGATTTCGCCATCTACGTATTCAGTACCTTCAATTCTATCTTAGTATAGGAATGGGGGTATTTTGAGCTAGTAATTATTCTTATTATAAAATCTGAGCAATGATACGATGGATTTACAGATTATTATAAAAATGATTAAAAACCTTCACACTTGCTCTCTATGATTTTTGATTCCATAATCTATTGTCCATTTTAGAAGGAAGAAAACTGTATTTAAATAATATGACCTGTTGCATGGGTTTGCAACAGGTCATATTTAAATATAAAAAC
>CAZXHO010000043.1:0-11806 GCA_964640365.1 uncultured Sangeribacter sp.
TTGCCACACAGCCGGCAATCAGGTTAATGCATGTGATTGAATTAGGTATGTTGGCTTTTATCGGGTTCATTTTTTTGAAATAATACGTGCTACAGGAGTAACACCTCCCTTAACATTTTGTTTCATCTCCACCAGAATTTCTGCATCAACAGGCAGATAAAGGTCCACTCTCGATCCGAATTTTATGAATCCCATGTGTCCGTCAATCGTGGCTTTGTGTCCTCTTCGTGCATAAGTCACTATCCTGCGTGCCATGGCTCCGGCAATTTGCCTTGCTGTGATGCGGGTTCCGCATTCCATGCATATGCCTATTGTGCTCCTCTCATTTTCCGTACTGGATTTAGGGAGATAGGCAGACAGGTATCGTCCTTTATGATGACGCACATATTCCACTTTCCCATCAACGGGATACCAATTGGCATGCACATTGAGAGGCGACATAAACACTGAAAGCATGATTGCCTCAGATTTTAGATATTCTGCTTCAAATACTTTTTCAATAGCTACCACACGTCCGTCGACAGAACTTACAACCATATCCTTCCTTACTCCCTTGTATTTACGTTTTGGACAACGGAAGAAATTAAATACAAATAGATAAACCACTACGGAAATTGCCGTGAAGATGGCGGGAATAACATAGGGGGGCATAAAGAGCCACACCGGAACATTAAGCGCCAGCAAGACAAGAAGAAGTAGAATTAGGATATTGGTCCCTTCCCGATGTATCTTCACTTTTTAAAGGAATTTATCTAACTATTCGGGCTACTGCGGAGCTAACTTCTGGTGTCAGGTTTGAAAGTCGTGCCACAGGTTGCCGCCTGTGTAAGTAAGTGCAAAATTAACCTTTTTCTAAATTTCTCGCAAATTTTTTGTAACTTTACACGCCTTTTTCAATTGCATAAAGATTATGACATGGAGAGAAGACAAGCATTATTGGTAATCAACCCGGTGTCGGGCACTCGTTCTAAGAAAGGATTAGAGGAACAAGTGGCGGCACGACTTGCGGAAAACGGGATAGAACTTCAGACATTGTATACAGCAGCGTCCGGTGATGCAGCGGAATTTGCCTCAAATGCAGCTGCAGAAGGGTTTGAAATGGTTATTTCAGCCGGTGGTGACGGCACAGTAAATGAAATTGCGGGAGCTCTGTCTCACACTGATACCGCATTGGGGATTCTTCCGCTGGGTTCCGGCAATGGCTTTGCTCGGTCTTTGGGAATACCTCAGGATGTAGATGAAGCCCTAAGTGTAATAGCAGAGGGGAAAATGCTCCGGTGTGATCGTGGAATAGTGAATCGACTTCCGTTCTATTGCACATTTGGTGTAGGATTTGACGCTGCTGTAAGTCAGAAGTTTTCCACCATGAAGCGCAGGGGCCGAATTACATATGTAAGGAGTGTGTTCCGTGAATTCCTCCAATACCGTAGCCAACCTTATGCTCTTTCTATCGGAGGTGCTGTCATCACCGAGAATGCTTTTCTCATTGCTGTCTGCAATGCCCCTCAGTACGGTAATAATGCTTATATAGCCCCTCATGCAAAACTTTCTGACGGTTTACTCGACATCACTGTGGTGCATTCCGGTTCTCTGCTTTCAACTGCACTTATAGGGGTGGATTTACTCACCGGTTATATAGACCGGAACACTCAGATTGATACATTCCGTGTAAGCGCAGCTACGATTACTCGGTTGAACAGTGGTCCTGTTCATATCGATGGTGAGCCGTTGACTTTGGGCACTAATCTTGAAATCGTGTGTGATCCTGTGGCGTTAAATGTTTATGCTCCTGAACAGGAAGCTGAATTCAAGCCGATTGTGTCACCCTTACGTGCGCTCCTCGATGATATTCGTTATGATATGAAGGCCATCTTTAAACCGCAATGACATCATACTGAATGATCTTTTGAGCCATTTAATTCATCTAAAAATATTCCCAGTTGATGTTACCCCATCCGGATGGTACTGAAAGATTAAGAATGAGATCATCCATGGGGATTACAGGATCGGTTATGAAAGCTCCCTTCACCGTCGTTACTGAATTTCGATTATAAGGTATTAAACCGGTAGAGATTTCGGTGACTTTGCTATCTGCATCAGCGAAATTTACCTGAAATTTGACACCTCCAAGCTTTTCGTCTGTATTATAGTCGGAAAATGTGTAGAAAAAGAATAATGCTTGACCATTCTCTTCAGAATAATCTGTTGCCAAAGGGGGTATAGTCACTGCTTTGGAAACGGTCTTTCCATCCTGGGAACCTATTTTCCCTGCCTGAAGATTCATTCCCTCATTATATTTGTAGGAAAGCACTGTAAGTGACTCCACAGGCTTGCCTTCTTCAGCAGCGGTTGTGCTGACAAAGATAATTTTAGATACCTTTCTGGCAAGAGTGATGGAAAATTCCGATTCTGTAGAACTCTTCTTTATCTCTTTGAAAGCCCCGAAACAATCCAGATTATCATTATTCAGCTCCATTTTCTTAATATGGACTATTTCGGCGTTTTTGGAATCGTGGGTATTATAATAGTAATCTTCATAACATCCCTTTTCGTCCGGCTGACTTGCAATGGGTATATAGTCGGCAAACGTGATGATAGAATAGTCTCCGTCCGGGACGGTGAAGGTTATAGTCATGGGAGAATCTTCTGCGTCTGCCACAACTTCCTTTCTGACAGCTTCTCCTCTAATATTGGTATGAGAAGTAAATGATCCGGGAATAAGTGTGGCTATGAAACGTAATTTGTGGTCGGCGCTTGCACGCGTTCTTTCATCAGCAGGGGTTGATAACGAAACCGTAAGAGTTTTCCCTTTGTCTCCTGATACTTCAGGATTTTCTATGATATCAGTTGTAGTGCAAGATATTAGAACCGTGATGGACAAAAGTGGAAGAATGAGAGGAAGAAAATTTTGATTCTGATTCATGAGCATTTTTTTAATGAAAGAGAGAGGTTTTATCAATTAATTATAAATTCAATTTCGTCATCCCAGAGATTATCTATATGAATTGAACTGGAATAAAAATTAGTTAGAAACTTTCCTTTGACTCGCGTGACTTTTCCTCTTTCCAAGGGGAAAAGAATTCCCTTTACTTTTGACACTAATATACGCGCCGAATTATAAATGCAAATTGTTAAGGAAAGATATTCTGTCTCTTCAGATACAAAAATCCAGCCTTTGCTTATAGATACCTGTTTCGTAAATAGCGGTGGAAGAAGGTTTTCAGTTCCTTTTATTTCCCTTTTCCCGGTTGGTAACCCTTTTAACAGGTTAAAAGTGGTTGGAACAGTATGCTCATAGGATAGTGCGACGGTATATTTCTCACCCTTTTGGAGTGCTAAATTCGCGTACTTCAGGAATTTATCTACATCTGTGGCAATTAGTTCAAAACGTGCTGCCGGGGAATGAAGTGTCACGGGCACCGAAATTCCTGAGGAGCCGGTATGCCTGAATTCTCTTAAATCTATCGAATTAACGCAATAAAGACAATCCTCTACCAAGGAATATTCACCAAACCCAATAAGTGGAGTTATTTTATTGAAATCCGAGGCATCGAATTTATTATCCGTCGCCGGTGGTACCTCTGATGTATAGCCATCTGTTGAGTCAGACCATATCGATATCTTGTAATTGAGCGGAGGGAGGGAAAAGGGGAGTTTGATATACAATTCTCCTCTTTTAAATTCTTCATGAGATATCAGTACGGTATGTCTGAAAGGTGGTGCTTCCGTTGCTCTTAATTCTATGATAAACCTATGTGCTGACTCTGAATATCGAGACAGGGATTGTTTTCCCACATTTTCATTTTCCGTACCTATGGTGGAAGAATATTGAGTGTTGTGGGAGATTACCAATTCTTTCCAATTAAGATTAAAAGACATTTCCAGATTTACGTTCACCTGCGTCGGGTCTTCGGCATTCCCGTCCGGATAAGTATGAATACATCCTTGGAGTGGCATAATTATCAGCAATCCTATTAAATAGGGGAAACGTTTCATAAGAATAAAGGATAAATAGGTCACGCACCATTCCTAATACGGTAAGAAAAAGTAATGGATAACCTGTCAATTCCAAGCCACGAGGTCAGGCGTGTATCTATTTTAGCACCGTTTCCGATATTATGATATCTGTGATAGCGCATTGATACGTATCCTGCCCCCAGAGAGAGTTCAACACCCCATTGGCTTGCTATGTCAAAATAATAACCATATGTAATTCCTCCTCCTATCAATGGTCTCTTGACATCCTGATATCGGTAATCTCCTAATTTAAAATTAAACCATGCAGCGGAAAGGTGAACTCCTGCAAAATGACCTTTGTGTGCATCTCGAAACCACCACCTGATCTCGGGTAAGATAGAGAGATTACGAATTGCAAATTTATCACTCATAAACCAAGGACACCAAGAAATTCCCAAAGATGCTGAAAAACGTGGATTTATAAAAATCTCTCCTTCAAGATTCATTATGGTTGCCAGCCATAATAATGCATTAGTTTTTAAAGCTAAAGATATTGGTTGCCGGGAAAATAATGTGTGCCGTAGGTCAAATTCCGGCTTTTCATCCATAGGTTTGTCTGCTCTGGTATCAATGAGCAAATAAGAGGTACTCAGGCAATTAAACCGCTCGCCAAAGTTTGATAATTTAGTATTGTTTGATAAATTTTCGGTGGATAGAATCACCCTGTGAGTCAATACGTTGGAGGGATTTCCTGTGTCTCTGACCAGAAAGGATGTTTCGGCGTTAGCCGGGGTGTTATGCCACAACATGGGTATGGTGAAAAGAATTTGAAAGAGCAAAATTTTCATGAGCTTAGTTACTGATTATGTTGCAAAATAAACAAATATATTTTACATATTCAATTTTGCCTCCCATTATTTATTAATTAGATTCTAAAAATTAACTATATGATAAATTTTTAAGTAGCCTCTTGGGTGATTAAATCTGTGTTTGTTTTTGGGGTCTATATTAATTGTCTTTCTACAGGTTAACCTGATAAATTCCTTCATACCTATTAAAAATCCTCTAAATCATTCACAATTATATACTTATTAATTTTTCAGCTACTTAGATGGATAATATAAAATAAAGCGACCCGGTTGAAGGCATTCTTCAGCCGGGTCGCTTTCCGTAAATTAGTCCTGTGTGGGTCCTACTGCCTTAATGAACCATTCTCGTGCATTTTCAGGCATAGGTTGTTCCTTCACAATTGAAGGCAGCGACTTGAATTTGTCACTAAAGGTTGAAAGAATCTCCCGTTCCTTTTCGGGGTAATATTCAAGAGATTCATATATCACACTCATTGGTCCGAAAGCCTCTGTCACTTCAAGTTCTGCATATTTGTTCTTAAGACCACCGAATGCTTTGACAAAGCGTTTCATTTTTCCGAACGATCCATCGGCAACTTCAGCATTTTCAGGGAATATTAATTCTATCTCAGTTGGTTGGATCCAGTTGCGGTCTCCGAGATCAACATTTACAGTCAGTTCCTTAGTATTATAAGTATAAGGATACTCTTTGCCGTTTACCATTACCTTTTCCGGGTGGAGTGTAGCATGAACCTTGACCTCTGTCTCTCTTTTATCAGGCATTTCACGATAAGTTCCCTTCCGTGGGGCTATATTCACTTTCAGTGAGTTACCATTTCTTACAGAATTTATGGAAGTTGAAGCAAATTCCTCAGCATACTTGTCATCATCTCCGAAATCTTCGTAAAGAATAAACTCACCGTTTCCGCCGGGATAGATGTTGATTGATATTGGCGCGGCATTAGAACGCAGATTGTTTACAGATTCAGTATGATGCGGAATCACGGCTCCTGCCTTGATATACACCGGGTATTCATCCATTGCTATTTGGCGTTCATATACCTTGTTTCCTTCCAAAAGGGTTCCGGTCGCCTCTTCAAACCATTGTCCTTCCGGCAACCAGACCTTGATGGTAGAATAACCGTCTACTGCAGGAGAAGATACTGGTGCCACAATCATTTGGTCGCCAAACATATACTGGTCTTTGTAGTCGTAAGCCTCTTTAGAGTCGGGATATTCATAATACATCGGGCGGCAGATAGAAACCCCGTCATCATATGCCTTGCGAGCCATGGAATAAATATACGGCACATTGCGGTAACGTATCTTGACGGCATCACGTATCAAATTCAGTGTTTCCCGGTCGAAATTCCAAGGTTCTTTGTTAAGATGAATCTTTTTGTCTGAATGTGTACGCATGATAGGACTATATGCGCCAAACTGGAAGAAACGTGTGTAAAGTTCGAGATCGATGGTAGAATCTCCGGGAAGTGCACGGAATCCTCCTATGTCATGACCCCAGTAGCCATAACCAACGTTAGAGGCTGTGCTGGTGAAATAAGGCATATATTTCAGAGTCTCCCAAGTTGTATAGCTGTCGCCGGAGAATCCGAGCTGATAACGGTGGTTGCCCAGCCCTCCCCACCGGTGGAAAATAATGGGCCGTTCTTCCTGTGTATTCTTCATTTTGTTGAAGAAAGTGTGATTTAACCACCATGTGTTGCTCAGGGAATCAACCTTGGAATCATATAATCCCTGCTGCCAGTCGAGCCACCAGAAACTTACCCCTTCCTTGGTCATGGGATCAAGGATGTGTTCAAACATACTGTTGATGAAAGTGCGGTCGGAAGATACCCAAGGTATATCCTGTTCAGTCTTGGGATCGATACCGTTCATTTTTGCAATTTCAGGATATGCAGCCTCAAATTTCTTTACTCCGGAAGCAGGGTGAAGGTTGAGTGTGATTTTAAGATTTCGGTCGCGCAAATAGTTAAGGAACTTTTCGGGTTCAGGGAAAAGTCTGCGGTTCCAAGTCCAACCGGTCCATCCTCCATGTTCTTCATCAGTATAATGCCAGTCCATATCAATGACAAGCACTTCCACCGGGATTCCGTAAGACTCGAAATTATCGATGAGGTCGCGCACTTCATGTTCTGAATAAGCCCACCATCTTGACCACCAGTAGCCGAAGGCGTATCTCGGAGGAATTGGTATTTTACCTGAAAGCACTGTGAAGTCTTTGAGTGCACCTTTATAATCCGAACCGTAACCAAGGAAATATAAATCCTGAGCGCCTTTTTTCTCTTTCCTTTTCTTCACCCACGGTATTGTCGGATCATCATCCAACAGGAATCCTCTTGAATCGTCGATAAGTGTCCAGCCGTCTTTGGCAAGCACGCCGGGTTCGAGTTTACCGGGGCGTGTACACCATTCACCCTGCTTATTGGTCCACTGTAGTTCATCGCCGTTCCACCAGTCAAGTGTTCTTGTGGTTCCCTCAAGATTCTCCTTCTGGGCAGTACCCGGCTTCCATTCAAATGGTTTGATTCCTTCGGCAGATACAATCGATAGATTGTCAGATGTAAAGCCGCCTTTACTCTTTTTATAATTAAGGATGAGTTTGGGAGTAGTAATCGTTACGGTTGTTCCATCGTCCGCTACCTTCGCATCTGTTTCTGGATATTTGCGGTTATAGCCGATGAAACTCGGATCGTCATTGAATTTGCCGTCCGGTGCATACTCCATTCTTATAAGACCGTCGGCAACGACTGTGAATCGTTTCGTCTTATCTTTATAGACCACGCCGTCAGTATCGGCAAAGGCTATGGTCGAACTCGCTACAGAAAATAGGAGACAACTGCAGAAAATCGTTTTCAATCGGAAATTTTTCATAGAATATGTAATATGGATAGTTTTTGTGAGTGATTTACGCCAGATAGAATCTACAGTATTTAGATAAGAAGCTGAAATGATCAGCTTCCGAGAGTAAAATTAGGTAAAATTTTTTGAAACTAAATAAAAAACCACCGGAATAATCTGTCGTTTTAATTCGTAAAAGTATAAATTATTAAAGTATTGTAGTATAGCAAATTATATTTATGCATGGACTCTGAGATACATAATTTGGACTCTCAGACACCTCCTTTGGATTGTGAGGCAAATCATTTGTACTAAAATGCTAATGTCTCTTTGCTACATATATTAATTTTGCGACATGGAAATTTGCACCAGTAAACTTCCTGATCCGATGATTCTTCACCGGGTCTATATATCGGACAAAATATTGTCTGAAGAGACCGTAACCTAATTTTAATCGAAAGACACTAACCTAAATCAAGCTAACGCTTACCAAAACCGAACCTTATTTATATTAAACAGACACTGAACATCATGAACCGATACACACTCATATTACCGCTATTGGCATTGCCGGCAATAATGACGGCGGAAGAGTGGAAAGTTAGCTCTCCCGACAATCGGCTGACGGTGACAGTCAATGCTGAGAAAGCTACTACCTATGCTGTTGATTTCGATGGGAAAAGAGTTATCTCACCGTCTCCTGTCTCAATGACCTTTTCCAACGGAAAGATCGCAGGAAAGGATATGAAAGTGAGAAATGTAAAACGTGATTCACGTAATGACATCCTTAAACCTGTGGTGCGACAAAAAAGTGCGGAGATAGAAGACAAATACAACAGCATGGAGTTGCAAGCGGATGATTATTCACTTGAGTTCCGTGTTTATGACGATGGATTCGGTTACCGTTTCAATACGCAATTTCCGGATTCAGTCACGGTAGTAGCCGAAGAAGCGACATTCCGTTTTCCTTCAGATTATGAAACTCTATTTCCGGAAGTAAAGGGTCTGCTCACTGCCCAGCAGCCTACTTTCGCACCTTTACATTTATCAGAAATTAATACAGATCAATATTGCTGTACTCCGCTTCTTCTTAAAGGGGACGGGGATACAAGAATTTTTATCAGCGAATCAGATCTTGACAGCTATCCCGGCATGTTCCTTCGCAAGCAGAGTAATAATGAAATGGCAGGAATGTATGCGCAGGTTTCTCTTGAGGAAAAGGTGGCTGAAGACAGACAGATCTTTCCCGATAAAAGAGCATACTATATAGCCCGTACGGCAGGTTCGCGCAGTTACCCATGGCGTGCTGTGATAGTGACCGATAATGATGCAAATCTGATCACCAATCAGCTGATTTATAAACTCGCTCCGGAAAGCGAGGGGGATTATTCTTGGGTAAAACCCGGCAAAATAGCATGGGATTGGTATAATGACCTGATGGTGACCGGAGTAGATTTCAAGAGTGGTATCAACAATCCTACCTATGAATACTACATTGACTTTGCTTCCAAATATGGTATAGAATATGTAGTTATAGACGACGGATGGTCGGAAGAATGGGATGTCACAAAGACTGTTCCGGAGATCGACATAGAGAGACTTGTGGAATATGGCAAGAAAAAAGGTGTTGACCTTATTCTTTGGGTATCTTGGGCTCCACTCAGCCGTCAGTTGGATGAGGCTCTCGATCAGTTTGTGAAATGGGGTGTAAAAGGTATAAAAATGGATTTCATGAACCGTGATGACCAAGCCATGGTGGATTTCTATTATGAAGCGGCACGAAAGGCTGCCGACCGCCATCTGCTCGTGGATTTTCATGGTGCCTATAAACCCACAGGCTGGCTGAGAACTTTCCCCAATGTCCTTACCTCCGAGGGTGTTGCCGGACTGGAAAACCATAAATGGAGTAGCAAGGTGACACCGGAACATAATTTAATTCTTCCATTCACCCGTATGGTTGCCGGACCTATGGATTATACTCCGGGCTCCATGCGAAACATGCATCAGAAAAATCATCAGGTAGATTATAATCATCCTGCCTCTATAGGTACAAGATGTCATCAACTCGGAATGTATGTCATTTATGAAAGTCCGCTCCAGATGCTTGCTGACAGTCCAACATTATATTATAGAGAACCGGAATGTATGGAATTCCTATCTCAGGTGCCTGTTGTATGGGATGAAACAAAGGTGCTCAAAGCTAAGATTGGAGAATATGCCGTAGTTGCCCGTAGAAAAGGCGACACATGGTATATCGGCGGAATGTCTGGAAGTGAGGGTTCAAAATTTGAAATTCCACTTGATTTCATCACCGGTAACCGCACGTTGACCTCTTGGGAGGATGGTGTGAATGTAGACCGAGATGCCAACGATTTTGCAAAGCGTACACGCAAAGTGAAACCGGGAGACACTTTAACCATAGATATGTATGCCGGTGGAGGTTATGCTGCTGTCATTAAATAACCGAATAATGCTGAATAAGAGAACTCTATTACATTGATTAGTATGAGGTTTATTGAGAAGTATGTTAAATAAAAGATTGTAGTTAAGTATTATGGAAGGTGTGCTCGTGTTGGCAAATCATGAGTCAGTAATATGTCTTATGCGGGCACACTTCGGGCGACATTCCCGAAGTCCGGCTATTTTTTTTCGGGAATGTCGCCATTTTTTCTTTTAATCAGGAAGATAAAATTAACATCCGGTTATGCGGTTGCCCGGGTTGTTTTCTTTCTATCAGGATTTGCAGAATATGTTTGATTTAGCTTATTTTGCCACTGTAATTCTTCTGAACAAAGGCTTTTTTTCCGATAACATCACGAAAAATCAAAAAATATGAAAAAGAATATATTTTTCACCCTTATTCTTGCCACCGGTATTTTTGCCGGCGCAGATGCACGTCAGTATTGGACCCCAGATTCTGGGGGAGGGATAACTTGGAATGTGGCGCAAGGCAGTTCCCATTCCGACCATATTGAGATGGCAGGCAAAAAGGTAGCTACTGTTTTGCGTTATGGTGTTGACCCTTCCGGAGCTTTTACCCTTAACAAGAGTATGGTCTGGCCGATGTTGCGAACCATACCAAACAATACAAGCGGATGCGTGATGAGAAGATTTGGGTGGAATCCTCTTGATGCCGTAACTGTCAACGGAAGGGCATTGACTAATGAAAAGGTAAATAAAATTTCTCTAAAAAATGCTTTGGAGGTGGAAAGTGATTTCGACAACGGATATTACGGGAGTTGGAATCTCAAGCGCACATATTTCCCTTCCACAGAGTTGCCTACATTGGTAGAGAAATATATTCTGACCAATACAGGTAAGAAGCAACTTAGGGTTGAAGTGCCCGACGGAGGATTCACAATGACAACAGACCCGGAAAAAGGTGTGGCAGGTTCATATATCTTGAAAGGCATGATCAAGAATCCGGGAGTATATTACCTTGAACCTTCAGATTCAGCTGTTATTTATTCCCAGATAACTGCTGCAGCTCCCGGAGAAGAGATTGTTTGGGCTGACGCTGATATAGAATATGCCAAGCGTAAAGATCTGGTTGACGGTCTTATGAATACTCTCGTACTTGAAACTCCCGATTCCGTTATAAACAAGATGATGGATTTTGCAAAAGTCAGGGCTTGCGAAAGTATCTATGCCACCAAGGGAGGACCGCTTCACGGACCGGGCGGTGAATCATATTACGCAGCCATCTGGGCAAATGATCAGGCAGAGTATGTCAATCCGTTCTTTCCATTCACTGGGTATGAATATGGCAATGCTTCGGCTTTGAATTCATTCCGTCATTTCGCACGCTTTATGAATCCGGAATATAAAACAATACCGAGTTCGATAATTGCTGAAGGAGATGATATCTGGAATGGTGCCGGGGACCGTGGAGACTGTGCCATGATAGCCTATGGCGCATCCCGTTATGCTCTTGCAAGGGGCGACCGTAAGGAAGCGGAGGAATTATGGCCTCTTATCACATGGTGTCTGGAATATTGCAAGCGTAAGATAAATGATGAAGGCGTGGTTGCTTCAGATTCTGATGAACTTGAAGGTCGGTTCCCCTCGGGTGAGGCAAATCTCTGCACTTCTTCTCTATATTATGATGCCCTCTTGTCTGCCTCATATCTTGCCAAAGAGCT
>CAZXHO010000044.1:0-11798 GCA_964640365.1 uncultured Sangeribacter sp.
ATACAAAGACTTGAAATCGGATGCCAACATAACTGGCTACGCAACATTTGAATTGAAGGCTGTCGAGTTCATTCCCGAATTTGTGAGCAAACTTAATTTCTATATTTCGGCGGTTGATGAGTATGTAAAAGCTCCAGAAGACAAGCCAACAATCGGTCTTTTACTTTGCCGTAGTAAAAGCAATAAAAAGGCTGAATTTGCTCTGAGGGGAATTACACAGCCCATGGGTATAGCCCAATATGAAACGGAAAAACTGTTTAATGATGTCGCATCTGCACTCCCTACCATAGAGGAAATTGAAGATGAGCTGAGTATTGATCATGATAAATCAAGGTCAGTATGACAAAACTGATAATACCTCCATTACTAACATAGCAAATATGTAACCGATAATATGGACGTTTCATGGGGCAAAACCATTTCTTTTGAATGGGCGGATGTCATTACCCAGCTCTAATAATAGCCAGAAAACGCCGCCAATCCCCCTTCTAACCCCTCCGGTATAATATGTATAAAAACAGAGGAGGTGAGACTCGCCTCACGGCGATGCTCACCTGCCTGCTTACTAATTATTATTTTCAAATTTCCTTATGTGGAAATATTGATTCTCATCCATTAATTGGATTTTCTATATAGTAGAATTTTCAATCTCTCACAACATCTCTAACACATCTTACAGGACGTGCCATCGCTTTACGTCCGTAAAATGCTGTTGAGATGATATAATTAGTATTATCCAGACCTAATGCAATAGTATAACCAGTTCGGTCAGTTCTCTTAGTCACTTGGCTACTCCAAAGATATACAACCGGCGGATTAAAATTAGATCCTGCTCCATCACCACTCTTAGCATACCAACGTTGACCGGTACCAGTCAGCGAGAAGAACTCTGCCCCTGATCCTTTCCTTGTGTAAATACGATAAATCGGATGGTCAATATTGATATACATAAAGCCGTTCAAAGACGCGTCAAAAGCTGTCTGATCAAGATCAGAATAGGGGTTGTCATATCTATTAGGCTCATTTTTAAACAATATTTTGAAGAATCCTACCGGTGGAATCATATATCCTGCCGGAGAAGGATCATATACGGTTTTTCTTGATCTGAAATATTCTTGATGTGTTAACGTAGATGCACTCGATTCGCCCGTACTCTTTGTTTTATCGTAGGCAGTATTATTCCACAGATTATAGTACTCGTAAAGCGTATTATCAGTATTATTCCAACTTGGCTCAGCGTTCCATTCATTATAGAGAATAGGAGTTGCTGCAGACCCAACGAAGATTTCATTAGGATGCTGAATAGAGTATGATATGGAGCGTACCTGAGGCTTCATTGTGTAACCTAATTTACCATAGTTTGGTTTCAAATCCGATTTATCATCAATAAAACCTACAAAGGGATCTTTTCTTCCGAATTGGAAATAAACATTATTACCTATTCTATATTCAATGGTGCGACCATCCTGTATTATTGGTAGCTCAGCAGTTTCCCCTGATTCCTTTTCTCCATCTTTTTCATACTGCACAAACTCCATAACATTATAACGGCTGAGATAACGTACATTCTTTGCATCACACCAACCGATATTATATGGGGATACATGGAAAGTGCGATTATCAGAAGCGTTTCTTGGAACCGTCACCTGCAAATCTCCTTGTTCCTGCATCTTGCTAATATCATTGATACCTGTTTTAAAACCGGAAGTAGAAAACGCATTCGAAACTCCCTGTTCATTCAACCAATGTTCATTGAACCATATATGCCAGCTCCAAACAATCTTAGGTTCATCAGTGTTCGCATTAAAAAGATCCTGTCCATGTTCAGAAAGACCGATCACAGCATTTCCTTGCTGCAAATTATTCTTATTGATATGAAACACAATCATATCTTCGCCATTCACTTTAGCGAGTTTCACATTTTCCACCACATTATAAGTATCCTGCCAAAGTAAATGGGCAGATTTATAATAGGAAGTTGGGATTTTCCCTGTTTTGTTAGTTTTTGTGTCAATAGGGTTTCCAGTATGATCCAAAAATTCCCAAAGAGCCTGATAATACAAAGTGACAGTACCATTTTTTATATTCCTATTTGGGATTAAATCGTGATTCTTTACCCTCCACGCATCTTCATTCACATTACCGTTTTTAATTGCATTTCCATAGTAAAGCGGTATTGCATACCATCCCTCTCTATCTACAACATAACAGTTAGCTGTGTTACGCGCTGTCTGTCCTCCAAATGTTGAAAGATCCCACGGATTTTCTTCAGAATTCCCTGAGTAAGGCGTTTTTTTATACATCTGGATATCACCATCCCAGTTAGTAGTCACTATCGGCTCAAGGAAAGAAAGTTTATGAAGCTCCTTATCCACCGATCCTTTCCCTTGAAGAGGAGTATCGTAAAGGTCTATGAGCCATGTGGCACCCGGAACCGCATCACGTTCTGAGGGCTCGCGATCGCGATCCAAATAAAGGATCTTATCTTTCTCTTCAAAAGTCTGATAATATTTAGTATAATAAAACTGATTTCCGTCTCCATGGGAAGCTTTCCATGGAAGGGGCTCTTTTACTGCGGGATTATTCGTGCGATAACGATAACTGATCACTTCATAGTAGGGTCTTTTAGAACCTCCACCTTCAACAAAGTCTTTGTAAATAGCTTCATCGGCGGGACTTGGCATATAAATTTCGGTGTTGTTTCTATATGAACCATTCACTTCGAAAACATATGTCCAATTTGCTTTAGATGTTGAAATAGTGTAGACATATTCATGTCCCGGTTTCCACTCATCCACAGCGTTATCAAGGATTTTTCCAGTCATTTTTATTTTAGCGGGAGAGACATCATCGCGCTCGATAATTATCTCTATCTCAGCTTCCTCAGTTAGCTGTTGAGGAATAAACATGAAAGTTTTTTCGGGCATTTTTTCGTTCAGCACCACATCTTTATCTGGATCTGCCGAATTGGCATAACCATCTTCTATTTCATGATTGAAAATCTGAGTGTAGGATTCCGAACCAGTCTGATTAGACCATTCAAATTTACCGTCAAGACTATAGTCATCGGCAGTATATACGCAATCACCCTGATTTTTGATACCTCTCACGGTTACGCTGATAACCTTACCTTTCAATACATCCCTCACTGCAAATTTCACAGCTGAGAGCGCATGATTGAAAGTGAGAGGAATTCTATAGTTATTATCTTCAGTTTGAGGTCGCGACAGATGGGCAACTGCTGTGACGAGATCTGTCTGCGCTTCCGCGTCTTTATCGCCGGATACGCTTTTCTCCGCCGTATAACTGAATGAAAAGCTATTTTCACCATATACAGGGTTTTCAAGCTTCTCTATATGGCTGAAAGGAGCCACTGCTGTGAATTGAATTTTCTCATTTCCGGGCCATCTGTGAGGCGTTTCCGGCATCCAATATTGATAGTTGGTGGTAGATATCAATTTGGCTTTATGCATGTGGATTATTTCTTCATTGCTTTCTGAAAACACTCCTCTAATTCCGAAATTTTCATGTATTTCATAGAGAGCTTGTGGAGTATTGACTTGCATTCCCCGTGTATTTTCCATTCCCATATCCTCAATCTTTTCTCCGAGCGCATGCTCGTAGGTGTGAAGATAGATAGGAAAATCCCTATCCTCCTCCGATTGAAGTACCAACGGTTCAAAAGAATTTGTCTCAGCACGCGTTCCCTCCGCTCCTGCCAATGCTACGGAAGCGGTAAAAGTAATCGACTCAGAAGAGTTGAAGTTATCATTCTTTTCGACCAGGAAGTCGTCTGTGCAAGCCATGAGCGGTAGAAAACCCGCAAGCAAAAATATTTTGGATTTTATTATATAATTTCTTGACATAGATTTCAAAATGAATTTCTTTAATCCTGAAAAACTCTTCAAAAGCCGCGTGGCTGATGAAAAAAATAGTCATTAAAAGAGGATGAAGGAAATAATATCCGATGATCAATCCGGGATTTCTTCTATATCTCCGTCTATGTGTACTTTCCCACCATACACCCAAGGATTAACATCCACCAGGAATTCAAATGAGAGAGAATTTATCACATATTGATAATAGTAATTACGTTTGATATTCTGCCAATCCAAATCATAGTTGGTCTGGATAATCGGCTGACCGTCAACATAAGGCGCGAGATATATCCATTTGGATATTTCCTCTTCGTTCATTGTGATATTTACCCTGATAGCTCTTCTAACACCTTCTTCGAGAAGCATTTCCGGAACATAGACTGCATAAGTGTTAGTCTCCGGCTCAAAACGGAAAGGCACAGCGTTCTGGGTATAGCCATTGGCTTCCGGAATCGTGGGAGTCACCACATTGCCGGTCGATTTCTGATAATCAAAATCTTGTACCAGATAACCTTTCTGATTTCTATGAGTTAGATGAATATACTTGATCGCAGGACCTCCGGTGATGTCCTTGTTGATGATTTCAATTTTAGTGAGAGCACGCACAAGATTCACGTCCGCCACGGGCATGGGGTGACCAACGTTGTAAATCTCACGGTCGTACGAAGCGAGCGAATTGAAAGAACTGCCAAACATCGGAATCCAGCTGTTATTGTCGCCCGGCATCCATGATGCAGGTTGAATTTCATTTGCAGTTACCGAGGGATTCAGAGTGAAAGTCATTTCTTTTAGATCATCAATGGTCAGACTTCCTATTTCTTGTTGATCAAGACTATGACCATTAAAGTCTGTGATGAGTTGGGAATCCTCGCTCTTCCAGTTTGCCAAAGCTACTATCGCGAATTTCGAAGCAAGACTGTAGAGATCCTTATTCAGTTTGGTGGTGATATGATAGAAACCGGGACCCAGTTGGGTGAATGTGGTGTTCTCAGCGAGAGTTCCATTGTCATAGAGCATCTGTTTCAATTTCTGATCTTCATCGAAAATCATGATTTTGAAATTTTTCAGATCAATATAATTTTCATCAGCGCTGCCAAAGAAATCTTCGGCACGCGTCAACGATGTCTTCGCGGTATATATCCTGAAACTTATGGAGATATCGTCATTATCTTCGTACGTCTGATCCGGCTCCCTCACAAGATTACAAGCCGACAGTGCAATAACGGTCAAGCAAGCCGCGACAGAATATATGCCGCGTATTATATGTCGGAAGCTAAAAAGATTCATCTTTTGTTTTTATGTAAAATTATTTCTGTGAGATTAAAGGTCGGAAGACTGGCGTACCACTCTCCATGAGAGAATATCGATCACGTTCTTATACCAAGTTCCGTCATCGTGAAGAAAGAAGGTCATGTGATAATCGTCCTGACGGTCGAGATATTCATCATCTTCCATTTGACGTTTGTATTCACCTTTCACCATCAGGAAGTAGTCTATCACCGGGATTTCGATAATCTTCTCTCCAGTTGTGTTGTGGGTCACAGTCAGAATCGGGCGTCTACATGTCTGAAGGCGTGATGTGGTCATTTTAGCCACCAGGGAGTGTACTTGTGTTGCCGATGTCCTGCTTAAGGGAGTAACAGCGGATGTCTTCTGCTCTTCCACTAAAGGAATATCGGTTGTAGCCAGACCGTTTTGTTTATCCCATGTCCTGAATTCGATATGCTCTGTGTCAAGAATGGTGTTGTCATGCTTCAGGTCTCCGGTTTTATCGGTGATTTTTACATCGAAGTCCTCCGGGTTTATCTCCTTTCCGCTGAGATGCACAAGCATTATGCGAATGGAATTGGTATTTTTTGTCAAAGGAACGGTCAAAATATGTGTACCGTAAGTATCGGGCAGTTCAACGCCTTTAACCATTCCGTGAAACAAACCGTGGATGTTAGAAGAGGAATAAGCGGTATTTTCATCATATTCCCTTGCGAGCGACACGTCGAGATCATCTAAAGTGTAGGGAGAGGAACCACCTTTAAGAGAGAAATCGGTGGCGTTGTCCTGACGATTGCGGGCCCAAGCCACAAGATCGTATTTTCCCGGCTTCACCGGAAGATCCATAAGATAACCCTCTTGTGCAAGCGTTTCGCCTTCTTCCCGTCCCTGCCATACGATTTTACCGTCGGCGTCGAGCACATATAGATCCACTTCTTCCACCTGCGAAGAGAACGCGTCCGCAAAGAGAATATTTCTGTCAAAACGGAAACGAACCTTATAATAGGCATTGCAGTCGCCATCGTGTTCATCGATAAAATCGCACGATGAGAATGTCAACGCTACCACCAACAGGGGTATAATGTTCTTTATGATTGTTTTAAGCGGTTTCATTATCTCGTTGTTATCTTAAAATATATATATTTGAGGCGACATTTTAAAGAGCCGCTCATTGATTTCTAAAGAAAGGAGCGAATTAAAAATCCTGCTCCTGTGTCTCTCGGCAATGCATGTCGAAAGAGAAACTATCCTGCCTTATTTAACGACCTGCAGAAGTCGGTTAAGAGATTTTTATTCCGACCGACACGGCAGCCGCATCGGCCGGAATAATGAGGATTATGAGGATCAAAGATCAACATTCTGTTTCACAAGACGCCACTGAAGGATATTGAGGCGGGTGCTTATATAGTACTGATCATTCTTTGTCGGGGGAACAATAGGCTGATCGGGATTGCCGATACCTGTTCCGAGACCAGTAATCTTATTGATGCTCAGATCATAGATATGGTTACGTACCACACCATAGTCACCAAGAACGACATTCTTAGCCTCGAACTTGTCTAATTTTTTGTTAGCGCCCCAGATATGACGGAGAGGAACATTGAAATAAGCCTTACCGGTGTTGAATCTTTCAACAACTCCAAATGTAGAATAGAGGCGAGCTGTTAGCTGTGGCATATCCTCTTCGGTGATATTCTTATAACCTCCGGCACCTTCATTAAGAGCAGCGTCGTAGACATAGATATTGTTGTTGTAAGCGCCGTTTTTCTTTTTGAGCACGAGCGTGCGCCATTGTTCAGAAAGTTTGGTACCGTTGGTTATATTTGCTTTCGGATATACCAATTCGAAATCATCATAAGAAACGCCATACTTTCCACTTGACACGTGACCGGCACGTAATGCCTCGTATGAGCCTTCCACTTTATTTCCGGCTTGGTCAACAGTCTGAACAAAAAGTGAACTTCCTGTTCTTTCAAGGAAAGAATTAATCGCTTCAGTGTCACTGAGCATCACGCTTAAATTGTCATTGCCGTCATGACGGATATAGAAGGATTTTGACCTATCGGTAGTGTTTCCATCAAATACAACTTGTTGGTTAGCCACATTCTTGATCATATAATGTCCGACAAGCACAACGGAAGTCATAGACGCCATAGCATGTGTAGAATTCAAAGTAAGAAGGCTCATTGTGTTCTCGAGAACATATTCGTGAGTCTTTACAGTTTCGTTGAATTTCACATAGTTATTGCTTTTGTGCTCCTTCCATTCTTTCAGAACATTTGCATAGGAACGATACTCAAGAGGATACACTTCAGTTGGTTCGGTTTCAGTACCGGGGTTAATATTGACACCATTCTCAGTGTATTTAACATCATAGCTGACGTCCGGATAAAATTCACCGTTTGTTCCTTCAATGAAATAAGTGGGGTCAATTGCCCAGAATGAACGGAGATTTCCCTGATTGTTTATTTCATTCCATCTGCTCCCTGACGAATTGTTCATTTTGAAAGCTTCCTGCAGAGCGGAGAAACTCATACCGAAATCTGATGAAGGGAAAGTCGCATGTCCTGTACGATAATTCTCGCGGGTGCTACGATAGTTCTTAACGAGGAAAGAACGTTTTTCAGTAGCGTTCACGAACCAAGCTTCCGGAACGAACTCAAGAGAGTATTGCACTTCGCTATTGTTTCCGTCAACTTTATCAACCGGAGAAACATTAATCTCAGCGAGAGGGGTGCTAAGTCTAACCTTTGCCTCCATACGCTCAACAGTTATTGTGATGGTCGCGTCGTCAGAAGCAGCTTTAGCTTCGTCCATAGTGCTGAAGAACTGTTTTGTGAAGTCTAAGTCTGTAGCATAACGAGTATAGCCAGTAGTCTCGTTATAAAAAACAGAATTGTTCATCGTGCGGTAGCCGGTATGGGAAACGGCTGAACGCGGACGTATGATTTTCATCACGTCTTCCAGTTTGTCAAGACTAAGATCACTTGAAGCAGAAGTGGGGTTGACGTATGCGAGAACATATCGCGGATAGTTTACATTCTCCGGAAGAGTGACAGGAGCCACTACAGTTAGGATACGTTCCACAGTGTTTTCATGACCCGGAACCTCAACTTCTTCTGCGTTCTCGTTCACATTGATTGTAGTCTGACCAACATAATTGCGACCGGCATCGAAGAATGTGAGAAGAATTGACTTAACGGCGCTTTCATCACCTGTAGCATTCTCATACTCCTCATCTGCACGGGTTACACTGATGTCACCCACGAGAGAGATGCGAACGTAAGTAGTAGACTCGTTCTCCATGATCTTACCACCGTCATCTGAAAGATCGTTTGAACATGAAGCCATCATGAGTAGGCCCATAGCAGAGTAGATATACTTGCTGATTATGTTCTTTTTCATAGATTGTAATTGGGTTTGAGTATTTATTATGTTATTTTTCCTGATAAACTTTTTTGGAGTATTGTGCACTCCAATCTGTAAGTTTCTTTAAATATGTTAGTTCGTTATATTCTTTAAAAGGTATAGGTGACCTTGTCGCGTTTGGCACTGACTCTATTTATTTCGGAAAGTGCTTCTGCTGCTTTCGAGTGTCCTTTAGTCTGAGCTTCCTTAATTAGCGCTGAAGCCGACTCATAGTTTCCTTTCTTCGCTTCGAGAACACCTTTTGCCAGGATAGCATCAGCACCTGAACCGGCTTTTGCAAGATGACGTTCCGCCGAAACCAAGTCACCCCGGTTAATGTAGGCGTAAGCGGCATTGATGTTTGCCAGTGGATCTTCCGGATACATAAGCACTGCAGTGAGCCACACATCATCATATTCAGGCGATCCCGCAGTCAAGGAATTTGCAGCGAGATAGAACTCTCTGAGACTGAGGTTGCCCGGATTTGATGAAAGTACGGTCATGATCTCGGCAATGTCATCATATTCCTTTATGGTGAAAGTTATATCATAGTTGGTGTGACGCAACCAAGGATATACATTCCCGAGAAGATAACTGTATGCCAGAGGGAAGGCTGCACGCAGACGGTCGTTCTTCACTGCCACCGGAATCGTTTTATCATCAATCAGCGCGAGTATCGCGTCACGGTCTGCGAGTGTGGAGGCTGCCACTGAATCGCGCAAGCCGTCCCAATCTTCAGCCACTGAAGCGGTCTGATAAAGATTAGCCGGAAAATCATATTTCTTTCTCACATATTCTTTCACAGCCTCGGTTCTTCCTTTAGCCAGACGTTCATTATTGGCGTATGCACCTTCGGGCGAGGCAAAGCCTGTGAGTTTGATTGAATTAACTGTAGCATCGGAGTTCATTCGGACAGTGTCGATAGAAGCTGTAATTTTTCTAAGTTCCGGGATGTTCGGTTTTCTACCGTCTACCATATAATCCGGGTCTATGAAGGTCTTGTTAACCGGGAATACCACATAAGCCTTTCCTGAGATATGACGTGCCTCTTTCGGTGCTGCCACAGGCTCCATATAAGCCAATGTGGGTACATATTCCACCGGTGTTAGATCAATGCGCGCAAGAGGCAAATTCTCTTCGGGTGCAAGAGGGGAGCCGCAACAACCCTCCTGTATATAGGAGAATTCTACATCTGAAAGCGACATCCAATTTTCCATCGGAACAGTCACGGAATAGCTCAAAGGCTTTCCTTTACCAGCATGGAGAAGATAACCTTCAGCGAGATTTTTGTCGCGAAGAATTCTATAGTACATATTTCTACCGGCTATGGTAATCGGTTTCAAAGCCACTGAGTCGGCAGTTGAGACCGAACGGATCACCGGAGTCAATGTGACATAGCGGTTCAGACCAAAATTCCAGTCTTTAGGGTTGACTGTCATAGAAACTGTCACGGCATGATCACCTTCGGAAAGAGAAACCTCCGGATCGTATAGACTCAGCCGAGTGTAGTCGCGGGCAGAGAGCGTTGCCGGCAGAATAGCCGATAAGGCAAGTATTAATAAGAAAACTGTTTTCTTCATTTCCAAAAGGTGTTAAAACAGATATACTATATTGAGAGCCAATTTCGTAGGGCCAACATAGTTGTGTGGCTTGTCTGAATCGATTTTTCTCCCGCAAGTGACACAAGGGTAGGAATCGTAGCGTGTATATATCCAACCGAGACCTATTTCCGCTTCGACATTCCAGTGCTTTGCCACCGGCCAAGCGTAGCCATAGGCGAGACCGGCACCAACGCCCCAACCTTGATAGCGCATGTCTTTCAGGTTTCTGAAATCGCTTCCGAGGAATTTGAATCCGGCGTCAATATTGCCTACGTTATATTCTCCTCCAAGTAGATGCAATCCGAAGAAATGACCGGCGAAGCGTTCACAAAGCCAATATCTCACTTCAGGCTGCACCACCCAGTGTTTCCATTTGTGTCCGCCTACGGTCCAGAAATTTATTTCACCGGACGTATTGATGGTCCATTTAGGTGCCAGTCCGATTTCGAATGCGGCATTGGGATTTAGAAGTGCGTCGCCGACAAGGTTTGTCTTGATGGCTGTTGTCTGAGCTGATGCTCCCCCGTATGCACTCAGTGCGAGCAGAATGAGGGAAAGTATTCTTATTTTCATAAAGGTAGATATATCGTTCTGGGAGAATGTCAGGTTTGTTGGTCCTCGTGCTTGTTTACGCCTTCATTCTGATTTGGCGTAGGGCAGGGGATATCATGCCAAGTGTAGAGGCATCTATGCGACAAACCGTCCCGCAGCTATGAGGCTGCAGACAATCAAAGTCAGACTTTAGACTAAAGCTGTTGATTTCTTTAGGGAATTTGGGTAATAGTTTCTCCGGGAGATCATGCTCCGGATATTGGCGTTACCCCGCCGGGTGTTTGGATGTTTGGTTTCGCTAAATATCATCATAATTAGTAAGCTGATTATGTAGTAATAAGTTACGTTAAAGTCATTAAGAAAAAGGAAGCCGATTTTGAAAGAGAGGTTAAGAATTATGTATTTTATATTAAAAATCGATTTTTTTTGGTTGATACTCTTGCATTTTGCCATTTTTGTTACTATCTTTGCACAAGAATTCAGCTTACTATAAAGTTTTACTGATACTAATTATTACAAAAACTGCCATAAACAAGGCAGAATCTACCCCAATTTCTACGCAAGAAACGTAGATATTTTAACGTAAATTATTACTACCTAAACAGCTTACTAACATATGATGATACTTAGCGAAACCAAACATCCATTTCCCATGGGGGGCTTCACCATAAACAGGAAAAATTTTTCCCGAAAGTGTTATTGCGCTCATTCCCTAAAGTTTTCCATTGCTTCTGTCTAAAGGCCTGAGATTCTTCGTCTGCAGCCAAATGGCTGCGGAGCGGTTTGTCGTATATATGCCTCTACCACTCGGCAAGACATCCCTTGCCGTTACGCCAAATCAGAATGAAGGCGTAACCACACACGTAGACAAACAAGCCTGAAATTATCCTGCAACGATACATCTAACCATATGAAAATAAAAATTCTATCCCTATTTCTTCTTGCACTGAGTGCATTCGGGGGAGCATCGGCTCAGACTACCGCCATCAAGACAAATCTTGTCGGCGACGCACTCTTAAGTCCCAATATTGCGGTGGAGGTGGGAGTAGCGCCCAAATGGACCATCAATACGTCAGGCGAAATAAATTTC